>JADGQN010000383.1 GCA_017881765.1 Syntrophobacterales bacterium
GGAGGCAGGCCTCAACAAGTACCTTTTTGAGATGGCTAACATCCGGGATCAGTGTTCCTGGGTGCACATGAAGGAGAAGGAGAGCGCCACGGAGAAGGCGAAGACGCTGGTGCGCATGGCCGTCATGAACGCCAATAACATCATGCCGCTCAAAGAGATCTCCGTGGACGTCAACAAGAAGGCCCTCGTTCTGGGCGGGGGGCTCGCGGGCATGACAGCGGCCGTGAAGCTTGCCAGACAGAACTTCGAAGTCTTTCTCGTGGAAAAAGAAGCAGAACTGGGAGGCAACCTGAGGCATGTATACAGCACGGTTGACGGCCTCGATGCCCAGGAGTTTCTTGCGAACCTGATAGAGCAGACGACAACGCACCCACTGATCCATGTGCTGACCGAAACCAGCGTGGTGGAGCATTCGGGCTTCAAGGGCAACTTCGAGACAGGCTTCCTGCACGGCCCCACAAAGACTTCAACCAAGTTGCAGCACGGTATCGTAATAGTGGCAACGGGCGGCCAAGAACTGAAGCCGCACGGGCTGTACGCATACGGCGAAAGCGCGTCCGTCATGACGCAGATGGAGCTTGAAGAAAAGCTGGTGAAAGGCACGCTCCCGCAGGCGGACCGCGTCGTCATGATCCAGTGCGTGGGATCGAGAAATGAAGAGAGGCCCTATTGCAGCAGGATCTGCTGCTCCACGGCGATCAAGAATGCGATGCACCTCAAGGAGCAGAACCCCGACCGGGATGTGGTCATCCTCTACAGGGATATCATGACCTACGGATTCCTGGAAAAGTATTACCTGCAGGCGAGACGCGCAGGCGTGCGCTTTGTGAGGTACGATAAGGAAAAACCGCCCGTTCTCGACACGGCAAACGGCAGGCTCGTGCTCACCTGCTTTGACCCATCGATCATGGAAGAACTGAAGCTGGAAGCTGATCTGTTGGCACTCTCTTCCGCGGTCATTCCGCGGAAAAATGAGGAATTATCAATGCTCCTCAAGTGCGCCAGGACCAACGAGGGTTTCTTCCTCGAAGCGCACATGAAACTGAGGCCCGTCGACTTTGCATCTGATGGCCTCTATCTGTGCGGACTTGCCCATTCCCCTAAGAATATCAGGGAGAGCATAACCCAGGCTGAAGCGGCCGTTGCAAAGGCGTGCACGATCCTCGCCAAAGATAAGCTCATGGTTGGCGGCGTTGTGGCTGATGTGACCGGGGATAAGTGTGCCGCGTGCTTAAGCTGCGTGCGGGTCTGCCCCTACCATGTGCCCGTCATCAATGAGAAGGGAGAGGCTGAGATTGATATAAGTAAATGCAAGGGATGCGGCACCTGCGCGTCAGAATGCCCGGCCAAGGCTATAGAGTTAATGCATTACAGGGATGTGCAGATTGTTGAAAAAGCAGGCGCACTTGTGGCGCGAGGAGCAAGATGATGGCAACATTTGAACCGGAAATCATCGCATTCTGCTGCGAGCACTGAGCGTATACCGCTGCGGACCTGGCAGGTTCGATGAGACTGACTTATCCGACCAACGTGAAGGTGCTCAAGGTGCCGTGCACGGGCAGGGTCGACGTCATCCATATTCTCAAGGCCTTTGAAAATGGGGCTGACGGCGTCTACGTTGCAGGTTGTCTCGAAGGAGAGTGCCATTACCTGGTGGGGAACCTGAGGGCCAAAAAACGCGTAGGTTATGCCAAGCAGCTCCTCGAAGAATGCGGCATCGGCGGAGAGCGCGTGGCTATGTACAACCTGTCTTCGGCTCAGGGCCAACGCTTTGCCGCGATTGCCCTTGAGATGACTGAAAAGATCAGACAATTGGGACCGAATCCGATGAAGAAAGGGTCAAGGGTCATGGGTCACGGGTCACGGGAAAACGAGAGCCAGGAACAGGTGGCAAGAACGGAAGCCAAGAGTTAATGTCAAGGATACGTGCGGCAGAGAATCGTTTTCAGTGTGGTTGCTTTTTGTCCACCCATGACCCCTGCCCCGTGACCCTTGACCCTATCGTAAGGAGTGAACAATGATAGTAGCAAATAGAAAACCCTTTGAAGAGCTTCTCGAGTTCATCAAACCGTACTCGAAAATACTACTGCTGGGTTGCAACGAGTGCGTCACCGTCTGCGCAACGGGCGGAGCCAAGGAGGTTGCCATACTTGCCTCCGAGTTGAAGATGCACCGTGAGAAAGAGGGACGACCCATCGAGATTATGGAACACGTACTCGAACGGAATTGCGATCCGGAGTACGTGGAGAGCCTGAAGCCCATGGTCGGCGACTATGAAATGGTCATGTCCATGGCTTGCGGCTGCGGGATACAGTTTGTGGCTGAGCACTATAGAGAAAAGCTTGTCCTGCCCGCGGTCAATACCACGTTTGACGGGGTTACGGAGGAACACGGGGTATGGTCGGAACGCTGCCTCGGGTGCGGCAACTGCATCCTCGACAAGACCCTAGGCATCTGCCCGGTCACCCGCTGTGCAAAGAGCCTCTTCAACGGCCCGTGTGGCGGATCGCAGGGTGGGAAATGCGAGGTGGACAAGGATACGCCGTGCGGCTGGCAGCTCATCGTCGACAGATTGAAAGAGATGAATATGCTCGATAAATACATGGAGATCCAGCCGCTGAAAGATTGGTCGACGAGCCGCGATGGAGGCCCGAGAAGACGGGTGAGGGAGGACCTGAAGATATGAGCGCGAGCAATCTGGAGAAAATCCTGAAAAGCGGAAACTTCGCCGTTACCGGTGAATGCGGCCCCCCGAGAGGATCGGACGCGGAAGTCGTCAGGAAGAAAGGGGCACACCTGAAGGGATGCGTGGACGGCGTCAACGTCACGGATAACCAGACGAGCGTGGTCAGGATGTCGAGCATGTCGGCTTCACTCATCTTGAAGGAGATCGGCTTCGATCCCATCATGCAGATGGTCTGCAGGGACAGGAACAGGATCGCGATCCAGAGCGATATCCTCGGGGCATCGGCGTTGGGTATCAACAATCTTCTCTGTCTTTCCGGTGACCATCAGAAATTTGGAGATCATCCCACGGCAAAGAACGTCTACGATATAGATTCGATGCAGCTCATCCAAACCGTCAAACGGTTGAGGGACGACGGGAAGTTCCTGGGCGGAGAAGAGGTAAAGGGCACCAGACCCGATCTCTTTATCGGTTGTGCCGAGAATCCCTTTGCGGACCCCTTTGAGATCAGGGCCATGAGGCTGGCAAAAAAGGCTGCGGCCGGTGCACAGTTTGTCCAGACCCAGTGTATCTTCAACGTCCCCAAGTTTGAGAAGTGGATGGAGATGGTGCGTGACCTGGGTGTCCACGAGAAGATTTACATCCTCGCGGGCATCACGCCGTGCAAATCGATCGGCATGGCCCGCTACATGAAGGCGTCGGTGCCCGGCATGGACGTGCCCGATGAGCTGATCGACCGCCTCAAGGGTGTTCCCAAAGAGAAGGTGGCCGAAGAGGGCATCAAGATCGCGATCGAGATGATCCAGCACGTGCGCCAGATCAAGGGTGTCGCCGGCGTCCACATCATGGCCATCGAGTGGGAAGAGAAAGTCCCCGAGATGGTAAAGGCAGCGGGACTCTATCCGAGACCGCAAGTTAACTGAAGCCGATCACTGGTTTATTGGCTTATCGATCCCCTCCATCGAACATCCCGCTGGAGGGGGATTTCTTTTGCTCATCCCCGGATTTCTTTCGGCTCGGATAGATTGCTTGCCTTCTTCTTCACGGTCTCGATGCCGTTGCAGAAGTTGTGTAACAGCGCCCCTACGCCGGCTTATGCTGCGCGTTGCACTTTTTGATAGAGGTATTCGGGGGCGAAGTCGGCGCCGTTTGGCCAGGTGAGTGTGTGGAGTTCAGGATGGACAATAAATGTTTTGAAATACGAAGCATCTCTCAATGGCTCGAAAATTTCTCCGTCCAAGTCGCCCTCAAGATTGATCTCGCCCTCAACATCATCCGCAAAGCACACTTTGATTACGAAATCCTTGACATATTTGGCTTCTCTCACTCTCGGCACCATGTTCTTACTCCAATGGCTGAATTGTCTTTAGAGGTTTTCGTTGTCTGGCCAGATCCCAGTCCTGCAACAACTCTTCTTTATGAAGCTCATACCATTCCAACACGTGACCAAGGGCCCTTTTCGGAAATTCTCCGTTGATAACGCCTGCTATTATGTCGACCGTGATTTCGTACTTGCCGTACTTTGCGTGGAAGTGCGGGGGAGAATGGTCCTTATAAAACAATGCAATTATGATTCCCAGAAACCTCGATATTTCAGGCATAGTATGCAGTATTATACCAAATTTTATTCCAGTCAGCGCAGCAAATCAAGTACTCTTCCGAGAGAATACCTTATCACAATGCTTCATTCTTAGGCATAAACAAGCAAATCAGCCGCCGAGTTTACGAGGTTGCTTCGTCTCTACGCCGCTTTTGCCCTTCCACGAGGAGCAGGAGCGCCTTGCAAGAGACCCTGAGTGGTGAGATCCTCATCAAGGTCCGGCCAGTGTATTCCGTACCCGGCCCCAGCAACACGCCAGTTCGCCCGCTGCTCCAGCGTAGCATGTAGCAACCGAGGATACCATGCCAGAGGTACCGTTATG
>JADGQN010000384.1 GCA_017881765.1 Syntrophobacterales bacterium
CGGGAAAGCACTACCCGTCTTGCTGAGCTGGCAGCGGGCTCGCGGCCCCAGGAAATTGAACAGGCAACGGCTCAGGCCGCTCAAGCGGAAGCGGAGCTGCAGAAGGCAAAAATAGATTACGAGCGGGCAAAAAAGCTTTATGGGGAGGAAGCGATATCTACCGACAGGATGGAAGCAGCAAAGAAGGCGTACGACGTGGCTGTCTCACAGCACCGCCGCAGCATCGAGGGATTGAGCCTCGTCCGGGAAGGCCCGAGAAAAGAGGAGATACGGGCTGCCGAGATGCGGGTCCAACAGGTAAAGGCGGCACTTCAGGGCGCACAGGTGCGGCTCGAAGATACGGTACTATACGCACCCGTCGATGGCGTGATCTTAAGGAAGTACAGCGAACCGGGAGAAACCGTGGCCGCAGGCACGCCTGTGCTCAAGCTGGGAGACATCGAGAACCCCTGGATCAAAGTCTACGTAAAAGAGGACAAGATAGGTCAGGTGAAGCTTGGGCAAAGGGCTGCGGTGAGCACTGACTCATACCCTCGGAAGACGTATGAGGGTTCGGTTATATACATATCGAGCGAGGCCGAGTTTACGCCCAAGAATGTGCAGACCCAGGAGGAGCGCGTAAAACTTGTATTCGGCGTAAAGGTGAAGGTGACGAACGTAAACGACGAGTTGAAACCGGGCATGCCGGCGGATGTGACGATAAACATAAGGCCGTGACGCGTGACGGTACAGACGTGACGATAAGAACGTGACACGTGACGGTAACGTGACAATAAGGCCGTGACAATAAAGACGTGACAGTAGGAACGTGACACGCGACAAGAGACGGCAAAAATAGCGGGGAGATATATTATGGGTAAAGTCAGGATGCATAAGGACCTTGATGTTTGGAAAGAGTCGATGCGGCTGGCAAAGGATGTGTATGCTCTTACGACAAAATTTCCTAAGGAAGAAATGTATGGATTGACCTCGCAGATAAGACGTTCGGCGGTATCGATTCCAAGTAATATTGCTGAAGGTGCAGGCAGAAATTCCAACAAAGAATTTATTCAGTTCCTGTACATTTCTTTGGGTTCTCTAGCCGAGCTCGAGACGCAGATCCTGTTGTCCAAGGATTTCGGATTGCTGCAGGGTGATGTTGTTGACAAGAGCATCGAGCGGATTCGCAGAATGTTACTTGGTCTTATCGACCACTTGAAGGGTCGCCGGATACAGCCGTGAGGTGTTGGTATTGCCGAATCCGAGTCACGCGTCACGTCTTCATCGTCACGCGTCACGGTCTTTAATATTTATTATGGATGATGATATTGCCATAAAGACATCAGGGCTTACTAAGAGCTTCGGTGCTGTCACTGCCGTTGACCACATCGACCTTGACGTAAAGAAAGGGGAACTCTTTGGCCTGGTGGGTCCTGACGGTGCGGGCAAAACCACTATCATGAGGCTCCTCGTGGGTATCATGGAGCCGACTTCAGGCGAGGCGTGGGTGGCAGGGCTTTCCGTGATGACGGAACGGGAGCGCGTCAAGGAGAGGATCGGCTACATGTCTCAGCGATTTGGCCTGTACGAGGATCTGACCGTCATCGAAAATATTCACTTCTACGCCGACCTCTATGGCGTATCGAGACGGGAGCGTCTTCAGAGCACCGAGCGCCTCCTCGGTTTCAGTAATCTGACCCCGTTTCAAAAGAGGCTTGCAGGGCAGCTTTCCGGGGGCATGAAACAGAAATTGGGTCTTGCGTGTGCCTTGGTCCACAGGCCGGAGGTACTATTTCTGGATGAACCGACGAATGGCGTGGACCCTGTCGCACGCAGGGATTTCTGGAAGATCCTTTACGAATTGCTGAGAGACGGTATAACGATCTTTGTATCGACCGCGTACCTCGACGAGGCGGAGCGCTGTGGCAGGGTGGGGCTCATGTACCAAGGGCGTCTGCTGACGGTGGATGAGCCTGGAAGGGTGAGGGCTTCCACAAAGCTGCCCATGGTTGAGATGTGGTTCTCTGACGCCAGAGCCGCCTCGGAGGTTGTCCGCGGGCTGCCCGGGGTGCGCTCCGTGGCTATTCACGGTGACCGGCTCCATGTCCTGATGCAGGAGGGAAGCACCATCGACGGGATACACGCGGCTTTGAAAAGAGAGGGAATAGGCGTGAAGGGAGAGCGTGAACGGCTACCTTCGCTTGAAGATGTATTTATCTCTATGGTCGAGGCCCGATGATAGACGCATCTGAAGCAGTGCACGTGGAGAATCTGAGGCGGAATTTCGGCGCTTTCACTGCCGTTGACGGCATCGACCTCCGTGTGTCGAAGGGCGAGATCTTCGGATTCCTCGGCCCCAACGGCGCAGGAAAATCGACGACCATACGGATGCTCTGCGGGCTCCTGATGCCCACAGGCGGGAAGGGCACGGTCGCCGGCTTCGACATCGTTAGGCAGCCGGAGGAGATCAAGAAGCGCATCGGTTATATGTCTCAGAAGTTCTCCCTGTACGAAGACCTCACGGTCAGCCAAAACATCGATTTTTTCACCGGCATCTACGGGGTATCTAAAGAGAAGAGGAAGGCGCGCAAGGATTGGGTGCTCGAAATGGCGGGCCTTGACGAGAAAAGAGATGCTTTGACGAGATCATTAGCGGGCGGCTTCAAACAGCGACTCGCCCTGGGCTGTGACATACTGCATGAACCGCCGATACTCTTCCTTGACGAGCCTACGTCAGGCGTTGATCCCCTTTCGCGCAGGAACTTTTGGAGTCTCATCTACTCCATGTCCAGATCGGGAGTGACCGTTTTTGTCACGACCCACTATATGGACGAGGCTGAGTACTGTGACCGGTTGGCCCTCATCTACAAGGGAAAGATCGTTGCGGAAGGGCGGCCGGCAGACCTTAAAGAACGCTCGATGAGCAGAGACGTGCTCGAAATAGAGGTGGACCGGGCGCTGGACGCACTGGAACTTCTTGCCGATGCAGGCATAGAAACGGCCGTCTTCGGTACGCTGCTCCATGCGACGGTGGATCGTGGGGAAGAGGCCGGGCCTCGCATCGAGGCGATTCTGAAGAGTGCCGGCTTCACGGTACGCGCCATTGAGAAAATCGCGCCCTCGCTTGAGGATGTTTTTGTGAACCTGATCGAGGCCTCATAACGTGCGCTTCCAGCGGATCAAGGCAATAGTGAGAAAAGAGTCGATCCAGGTTGCCAGAGATCCCTTCAGTCTCGCCATGGGATTTTTGATGCCTCTCATGCTCCTCTTTATTTTCGGATATGCGATAAGTCTGGATGTGGACGAGCTCACGACCGTCGTGAATGATCTTGATAAGACGAGCGCGAGTAGAGAATTGGTGAAGCAGTTTACCGCGTCGGGATACTTCAAGATCGTGAAGCAGGTGGACCGCTACCAGGATATCGATTATTATCTCGATTCAGGCCGGGCGCGCGTGGCGATAGCGATCCCGGTGGATTTTTTGTCAAAGGCTGTCACCCATAAGGGTGCCCGGTTTCAGATTATTGTTGATGGAAGCGACTCGAACACGGCCACGATCGCCCTCGGGTATGCGTCCGGCATCGCGGAGCAGGCGATCAGACGGTTTGCCGGTGTTTCGGTCGCGCCGGTCATCGACGTGAGGGCGCGAGTCTGGTACAATCCGGAACTCAAATCGAAGAACTTCATTATTCCGGGACTGGTTGCCGTTATCATGGCCGTGGTCGGCGCCCTCCTCACCTCCCTTACGATCGCTCGTGAGTGGGAGCGGGGCACCATGGAGCAGTTGATCTCTTCCCCGGTCAAGGTGCCCGAGTTGATCATCGGGAAGTTGCTGCCATACTTTGTAATAGGCCTGATCGACGTGCTGTTTTCGGCAGGACTGGGCGTTTTTCTGTTCGAGGTGCCTCTAAAGGGCAGTCTCATTGCGCTCGTTGTAGTCTCCAGTATTTTTCTCTTCGGGGTGCTGAGTCTGGGGATCCTCGTGTCGATCCTTGCCAAATCACAGGTGCTGGCCTGCCAGGTCGCGATCATTGCCTCATATCTGCCGGCATTCCTGCTCTCCGGATTCATGTTCGCCATCCCTAACATGCCCAAAGCCCTTCAGATACTATCCTACGTGGTTCCGGCGCGATACTTCGTGGGGATGCTGAAAGACATTTTTCTGAAAGGAAACTCGATAAGTTTCTTTCTCTTCGATGCAGCCCTGCTCCTGGGATTCGGCACGCTCCTTTTCGCGCTGGCGAACGTGAAGTTGAAGAAGGTGATGGAATAAGGGAGAGGTTGTGTACGAACGCGTAAAACAGATGGTGGTCAAAGAGTTCATCCAAGTCTTCAGGGACAAAAGAATGAGAGGTATCATATTCCTCGTCCCCATCATACAACTCATGGCTTTCGGGTATGCCGTGACCATGGATGTGAATCACATCAGAACCGCCATATACGACCTGGACAACACGCAGGAGAGCAGAGAACTGGTACAGCGCCTGCGCTCCTCGGGATACTTCAACATCGACCAGTATCCGCGGTCGCCCCGGGAACTGGCTGAGCTATTGGACCGGGGCAAGGCGGTCTGCGCCGTGCAGATAGATCCCGGCTTTGCCTCTGACATGAGGAAGGGGCAAACGGC
>JADGQN010000077.1 GCA_017881765.1 Syntrophobacterales bacterium
AAATATTCGGGAGGGCCGAACTCCAGGGCAAAGCCCGCAAGGACCGGCCCCAGGAGCATCAACCCGACAACGCTCAACGTGCCGCCGATAAAGGAACCGAACGCGGAGATCCCGAGGGCGGGCCCAGCCCGGCCCTGACGGGCCATCTTATATCCGTCGAGGCAGGTTACTACCGAGGAGGCCTCACCGGGAATATTGACGAGAATGGACGTCGTGGAGCCGCCATACTGCGCGCCATAATAGATACCCGCGATCATTATAATCGCTGCTTCCGGTCGCAGGCTGAACGTGATGGGCAACAAGAGGGCAATCGTTGCGGCCGGGCCGAGACCGGGCAGCACTCCCACCAGCGTCCCCAGGAAGACGCCTATGAAGCAGAAAAGAAGGTTCACGGGAAGGAGTGCAACGCTGAAGCCGAGATAAAGGTTATGCAGCAATTCCATCGTCAGAACCCGAAAACGCCTCTCGGAAGGTTACTCTTCAAGAGAATATCGAAGAGGACATATGCCAAACCTATGCAGGCCACGGCCGACAGGAAGGCTACATACCATCTCTGGCGGCCTACCCACAGAAAAAGGAAAAACATCAAAAGAAAGCTGACAACAACAAAGCCCAGGTATTCCAGTAAGAGGAAGTAGGCCACCAGTGCGGCAAAGAGCACAAGCATCCTGATGATGGCCGGCGCAGAGACAGCATCTTCCTCGCTCTCCTCCTTCCCCCCTTTTATCATCAAGAACAGGGAGAGGAGCACCAGTACCGCGGCAATCAAGGCGGGAAAAAATCCCGGCCCGGGCGCATGGAGACTGCCTATGGAAAGACCCTTGCCCTGCCAGAAGATGGCAAATGCAATCAGGAAGACTACCAGGCCGCTTATCCTATTCACACTGTTTCCGCTTCCCTTATTTGACAACGATGTTGGCTTGTTTCACCACGGGTGACCACTTCTTCACTTCGCTCTCGATAAAGAGTTGTGTATTCCGCGCACTGAGAAAGTTGACGGTCAACTCCATTTTCTCCAGCTTTTCCCGCACCATTTTGTCCTGCAAAGCCCTCTCCAGGCTCTCTTCCAGCTTCCTCACTATTGGGCCCGGGGTCTTTGCCGGAGCGAGCATGAGGTTACATCCGGCGGAAATCGCCAGATCCGGGAATCCCTGCTCGAGGGCGGTCGCCACGTTCGGAAGCATCGGGTCCCGCTTCTCTGAAAGGACTGCCACTGCCTTGACTGCGTTCGATTGGACATGCGGCTGCTGGAAGATGGTCAGGATACCCACCTGGATGTGATTCCCCAGCAGGGCTGTTATGGCTGGATTCTCACCTGCGAAGGGGATGAACTGGAGATCGACTTTCGCCGAACTCTTGAAGAGCTCCCCGATAAGGTGCTGGAGACTTCCGAACGTGCTCCCGCCGTACGAGAGGCTGCCGGGGGTTTTGTTGATGTAAGCCACCAGCTCAGGTAACGTCTTTACCGGCAGGTCTTTGTTGACCAGCATAAGAAAATTGAAACTGACCAGCCTCCCGATCGGCGTGAAATCACTCACCTTGAAAGGCACGTTGGGGGTTATCATGGGAAGAAAGATCAACGTGGCGGCTGGACTGATAAAGAGCGTGTACCCGTCAGGCTTTGAGCCGGCTACATACCCGGTGCCCACCGCGGTACCGCCGCCGGGCTTGTTCACCACAACGACCGGCTGCTTGAGATATTCACCCATTTTTTCCGCCACCACGCGAGCACTCAGATCGATCGGCCCGCCAGGCGGGAATGGACAGACAAGTTGAATCGGCTTACTGGGGTACTCCTCCAGGCCCCATCCCGAGGACGCCGTGCATACAAAGGTAAGGCAGGCTAAAAGCAGTATACTTCGTCTCATGCGCACCCCTTTCAGGTCACATCGGAGAGTAAATGATTTCTCAGCCTACTTGGCGACGATATTCGCTTTCTTCACCACTGCAGACCACTTCTTCGTCTCGGCGTCGAGGAACACCTGGGTATCCCTGGCATTCATGAAATCAATCTTGTATTCCATTTTTTCCAGTTTCTCTCTGGCTTCCTTGTCGCGGAGTGTCTTCTCCAACGCATCTTCCAGCTTCTTTACGATGGGAGCGGGTGTTTTGGCGGGGGCCATAAGCACATTGTAGATGTTGGCCAGTAGCTCAGGGTAGCCCTGCTCCGCCGACGTCGGCACCTGCGGGAGACGCGCATCCCGTTTGGGGGCAAGGATCGCCAGGGGCCGGATCGCGCCTGACCGGATGTGAGACCCGCTGGAAGAATAGGTGAGAACACTCGTTTGCACGTGGTTACCCACCAGGGCGGTCACCGACTGTAGTTCAGAGTTGTAGGGGATGTGCTGTATATCGACTTGCATCTGAGCGTTGAACATTTCCATAACCAGGTGCGGAAGCGTTCCCACACCGGCCGTGCCATAAGAGAGCGTCTTTGGGTGCTGTTTCGCGTAGGCCACCAATTCAGGCAAAGTCTTTACCGGTAGATCCTTGTTAACAAGAAATATTTGATCGGCGGAGACGGACTTCCCGATCGGCGTGAGCTCGCTCAGCTTGTAAGGCAGATCCGGGGTGATCAAAGGGACGAGGACGATCGCTATCCACGTAGTGAGAATCGTATAACCATCCGGTTTGGAGGCAGCTACAAACGCGGTGCCCATAGCCGAAGCGGCGCCCGGTTTGTTCACCACAATGAGCGGCTGGCCCAGATATTTTCCCATATGTTCCGCAACGACGCGCGCAGCGATATCCGTGATACCGCCAACGGCAAATGGGCAGATGAACTGGATCGGCTTGTTGGGGTAGTCATCTTTAGCCCAGCCCTCCGACGCAGTCAGCATCACCAGAAAGCCCAGCAGAATAGCCATTGCAGCTTTCGCCTTCATGATCCCCCCTTCTTATGTAAATGGAGTTGCGATTGGTTCGATTTGCAGAACGCCCCTCGCTGAGCAGCCAGCCCCCGTTTGATACTGTTTTATCCCGCTTTTGCCTCTACTTGTCAAGAAAAATGAATCAGTTCGGGCAACCCGAGGGAATCCATTGACTGGACATGGCGAGTGCGCTACATCAGCTCGGGATACGGCTGAAGGGCTATGACGGTTCATTAATGGAGGCATGGACATGATACAGATCACGAGGAATCTGTACGTAGAGAGCGGTATGACAGCGTGCAATCTGGGTTTCGTGACCACAAAGGCAGTGGGTCGTCATGATCGATACGCCGATGAAGCCGACGGATGCGGTGAAATGGCGGGACGAAGCGGGCAAGAAAGGAAAGATACGATATCTCATCAATACTGAAGAGCATCCCGACCACTGACAGACCAGCCATTTCTTCCCGGGGATCCTGATTACCTCCCGGGAGACCAGAGATAAATTGGCGGACAAGTGGCGAGACTCTCTCAGCTTTATTCTTAGTGCATCGTTATTTTCTTGATAAACATGCTTCCCTCCTGAACTGTGTTGCTCCATTCAGTGCGGTGGTATAGCAGGAGATGGAGCATCCTTGCTGCATCCAGGCCCCGGCTGGCCCGGCCCTGGTTAGCGCAAGAAACGGTGCTCCGCCCTGCAGCGATTTTCTCATAGGCTCAATGGGCTTGACGGATGTGGTCGCATAGCGATATAAGTTTGTCGGCATACGCAACGTTTCGGATTCGCTGAACTCCGGATGAAATGAGAATAGCATGCAACGACGACGTCTCGTTATACTGGGGATAGGACATCTCGCGACTGACCTCAGCCAGGGAGCGCTGCCCGCCCTTCTCCCTTTTCTCATCGCGGAGTACCACCTCTCGTACAGCGCCGCGGCGGGCATCGTTTTTGCCGCCAACATTTTTTCCTCCCTCATCCAGCCCGTGTTCGGACATTTTGCGGATCGTCTTTCCAAAACGTGGCTTATACCGGCCGGCATGCTGGTTTCCGGGGCGGGAACGGCGCTCATCGGCGTTGCTCCGGGTTACTGGTTCATTTTCACCGTGGTCGCACTGAGCGGCATCGGCATGGCCGCCTTCCATCCGGAAGCGGCCCGCCTCGTCAACCTGGTAGCCGGCAAGAACAAGTCAAGCGCAATGAGCATATTCACGACAGGCGGGCAGCTCGGCTTTGCGGTCGGTCCGCTCCTCACGACCACCGTCGTGCTCGCATTCGGGTTGAAGGGTACGCTCTTTCTCTTTGTGCCCGTGATAGTGGCCGCGCTCTTCCTGATGCCCATGACCGCCCAGCTAGGCAGGCAGGAACGGCAGACCAATGGAGCCGGCCTTCTTCAGCCGAAAGGAGACCAACGGGACGAATGGGGAGCTTTCACGATCCTGATGGTCGCAATCGTGCTCCGTTCCGTCCTCTTTTACGGCTTGAATACGTTCATGCCGCTTTACTGGCTCAATGTCCTGCATCAGTCGAACGCCGCGGCGGGCATGATACTCACGATCTACTTTAGCTGTGGGGTCTTCGGGACCCTTCTTGGCGGAAGGTTGGGAGACCGGTTCGGATACCGTCGGATAGTACTGATCAGCCTGCTCGCGGTGACCTGTCTGCTGCCCGTTTTTCTCTGCCTGGAAAACGCGCGCGCGGCAACCATGGTCATCGTGCCGATCGGCTTTATCCTGTTTCTCTCTTCCAGCTCGCTGATCGTGATGGGACAGAAATATTTGCCGAACCATTTGGGGCTCGCATCGGGCGTGACGCTGGGCCTGGCTATCACCGCGGGAGGGACAGCAGCACCTTTCCTGGGGAAAGCAGCTGACAGTTATGGAATCCACTCGGCCATGTGGATTCTCACATGCTTGCCCGTGATTTGCGCGTGTCTGATTTTTGCCCTGCCGCGTTCGTCCAAGGCCCTCTCCGCTTAAGCGCGCCTTCCTCTTTGCCCGCGGTCTGCCGCTAATCCGTGATATACCAATTCGCCTTCATGTCCCACGGGGATGCTTCGCTATGTATACCTTCCGGGTACCCGCCGTGCGGGTGGGGCTCCTCGCTGCCGCCCGGGGCACCCGGCCGAAGGCTGGGTCGTCCGCTTGAATGCAAATCGGTATCGTCTTTCAGAGGGCAATATACCTTGGGTGGGAATGCCCCGTCTTCCTGCGATTTGCTTCAAAGGAAAATGTAATATAGGATTTCTCTTCGTATTTCTCTTCGTGCTTAGGGGAACGTGTGAGCGAACCATTGTCGCGGAAAGGGCTTTTTCATCTATTTGTGGTCTATACCGTGTGGAGCACTACCTATCTCGCCATGCGGGTCGGGGTCAATCCCGCGAACGGGTTTCCTCCTTTCGCGTTTGGCGCGCTGCGCATGGCTGTCGCTGCTTCTATTCTCTTGGTAATGGCTCGTCTGCAAGGAGTGCGAACAAAGCCAACCCGGGCTGAAATAGTACCGCTGGTGGTCGCCGGAAACCTGCTCTGGTGCGGTGGGAACGGGCTGGTGCTCTGGGCGGAGCAATATGTCCCTTCGGGCTTCTCGTGCCTGATCGTCTCCGCTGCCCCTATCTGGGCAACCCTTATCGAGCTCTGCTTATACAAAAAGCGGCCGTCGACTGCCCTGGTTGCATCTTTGCTCGTTGGCTTTGCGGGCGTGGCGGTCCTGAGCGCGCCTTCCCTGGGCAGCAGAGGCTCGACTGATTTTCTCGCCGTCGTGGCCTTGGTGCTGTCGCCGCTTTGCTGGGTCCTGGGCTCGGTCTTCCAGGCGCGACGGCCCGTCAATCTTGCCCCACAGGTAATGTCCGGCTACCATCACCTGGCGGCGCTTTTCGGCTTTCTCATCGTCTCATTGGCGCTCGGTGAGCCGGCACCCCATCCTTCGCTTTCAGCGTGGACTGCCTGGGGGTACCTCGTAATTTTCGGCTCGGTCGGTGCCTTTACTTCGTACGTTGTCGCTCTACGGTTGTTGCCGATCAATATCGTCATGACCTATGCCTACGTCAACCCGGTGCTCGCCTTGTTCCTCGGCTGGTTGCTGCTGAATGAGTCGATCACTCCGCGGACTTTATTAGGGGCCGGACTCGTGGTTCTCAGCGTATGCGCCATTTTCCACTTCAGGCAGCGGAAGAAGGCGGGTGCTCCTCAACTCTCTGAAGCCGAATCCGTGCCTGTTGACGGAGTTTGACGGCGGAGTGATTTCCGGGAGGACTCTGTTTCTGATATGTCGTTTTTTTGACTCCGGCTGTCACCTGCGTTTTCGTTGAGCGAGAGCAACGGTGGTTCTCTTCACCTTCAACGCTTCAAGGGTGTCCCTGATCTCTTTCACTTCAGCCCGGAGCTGTGTGTTGGTTGCCCTGAGGTCCTGTATCTCGGCATTAGTCGAGGCAATCTCTTCTTTTGTGTCGGTTGCAGTCACTTGTGCCTTGAGGGTGTTGAGATCTTTGACAGCTGATCCGACCGCGGATTGCACCGTGCTGACTTCATTGTCGAGGTAGAGAAAGCCTTTGCCCACGGCAGCAACTGCGAGAATGGAACAGAATGCCATGAGGATATACTGCAGAAAAATCTTATATGATCTTTTCTTTTCCGGCTTTACCTCTTGATTGCTCATGGCACTCAGCAACTCTTCGGTGCCCGTTAAATGTCTTACCGATGCGCTCCTTTCCATGACAACCTCCTCGCATGATGTATGACGCAAATATCGTTACTTGCAAATGCGAGGCCAATGCAGAAGGCGACTTACTTCATCAGTAAATTGGGCAGCCAGAGAGAGAGCTGCGGAAAGATAAAGAGCAGAATTCCGGCCACCACGAGACTGATCAGGAACGGATAGACCCCGGCGTAAATCACACTGTACGGCACCTTGGTGATGTTTTTTACTACGAATACATTAATCGCAACCGGAGGGACAACGACACCGATCATGACTGTCACCGCGATGACCATTCCAAACCATATGGGATCGAACCCGAGCTTCCCGATACAGGGATAGAAAATAGGCGTCGCGAGCACGAGGAACGCGAGGTCATCAATAAAAGAACCGCCTATGAGGTAGATGAGGCATATGAAGAACATGATCCAATAACGATTGAAAGGCAGGGTCACTACCCAATCGGCGGTAATCATGGGGATCTCTGTCGCGGCCAGGAAGTGGCCCAGAACCGTGGAGCCGGCCACGAGCAGAAGCACCATACTGGCGGTCCGGAGGGATTCGAGAAGCGCCATACCGAACCCTTTAAGTCCGAGATCTCTTTTTATGAAGCAAAGAACCAGCACGGCTACGGTTCCCACGCTTCCTGCCTCGGTGGGGGTGAAAAACCCTTTCATAAGCCCGCCGATGACGAGTACGAAGATGATGCCTACCCAGAGAACATCGGGAAGGGACTTCATTCTTTCCCCCCAGCTCGATCTGGCGCCCCGTGGCCCGATGGCGGGATTGATCTTGCACCAGCCGTAAATGACAACAACGAAAAAGAAGGCGATGATGAGACCGGGAATGATGCCGGCCAGAAATAGCTTCCCGATCGACACCTCTGTGATGACCCCGTACAGGATCAGAATGACACTCGGGGGAATGAGTATGCCGAGAGTCCCGACGGTGGCTACGATGCCGGTCGACAGCTTTTTAGAGTAACCGTAACGGTCCATTTCCGGAACAGCCACGCTGGCGAATGTTGCGGATGTGGCGGGAGAGGAGCCGCAGATGGCCTTGAAGGCTGTGGCGCCGGCTACGGTCGCCATGGCCAGCCCTCCGGGAATATGGCCCATAAATTTGTAGGCGCAGTTGTAGAGTCTCTTGGCAAGGCCTGCGTTGAACGCGACCTGACCCATCAATACGAAGAGAGAGATCACGGTCAGGCCGTAAGATGAGAAGACATCGAAAAAGTCTTTTGCCAGCATGTTTGTCGCTGTCTTGAACGAAACGATGAGGCCGAACCCGACAAATCCCACGATCCCCATGGCGAACGCCAGCTCAATGCCCGTGAGAAACAGGATAAGGACGGCCACTATTCCCAGGATTCCTATCATCACTTCACTCATGTATCCCTCCGTCGATCTTAAAGCTCAATGACTATCAAAGGTGCCGTGAACGATATTTATGATGTCGCCAATCAGCACGAAGCACTCGAGAAAGCAGCATACACCACATCCCATGGAGACAGGATAGAAAGGCACCTGAAGCGTAGGCGATACCTCCCCGGTATGATAATAGTCCATACCCAGGAGGATCAGGTTCCATCCGAGGATAAAGAAAAAGACGATGCAGATGCATCTTGTAGCGATGTCAGCCGCCATTTTCCCTCGTCTGGAAAGTTTTACGGTGGCGACATCGACCGAAACATGATGTCTCTCGTACGAGGTCCGGGGAAAGGAAAAGCCGATGGCAATCGCGCCAAGGAAGCCGACGATTTCATATGTCCCGACGATAGCCGTTTTAAATCCCCTGAGGATCACATCGCCGACGGTGAGAAACATTAACGAAGCAAGGCCGGCCGCTGCGATATAGCTTGCATAACGCGTCGCCGCATCAATCTTCTTAAGATATCCGTTCATTGCACGCCTCTCTTATTTGTTGCTCTCATAAATCGAGCACGCTGGAGTTACTCCCGGACCGGCAACATTCACGGCCCCATGAATTCCCGGTCGGTAAAGCAGGTTACCGTCTGCTATCCGATAACGGCAGGGGCGGGATGAGAAGCCCCTGCCGTTATATCATCTACTGGCCTTTTTTCAGTTCCTGCAGGCAGAACTTGAGGACTTCGTCCCCCGGCAGATTCCTGCCTTTCATTGCCTGCACATATTCGCCATTAAGTTTCTCGACCGCCTTGTTCCATTTGACTTGCTCTTCCGGCGCAAGCTTGATGAACTTGTGACCGTGCTCCAGAGCAAACTTTTCTGCGTTCGTATCCTGGTCGTCATAGGCCTTACCTGCCTTGACAATCCACTCTTCGTTGATCTGCTCGATAATCTTCTGGATGTCGGCGG
This sequence comes from Syntrophobacterales bacterium, assembly GCA_017881765.1. Lineage (GTDB taxonomy): Bacteria > Desulfobacterota > Syntrophorhabdia > Syntrophorhabdales > WCHB1-27 > JADGQN01. The sequence goes on from JADGQN010000077.1 coordinate 8,898, forward strand.
GCAGAGAGTTCCACTTCTCTTTGTTCATCACGATAAAGAATCCGAGACCGTATGCTGTACCGTAATCGAGCGTGGTGTATTCCGTCACCTCGGCGAATTTCCAGCCTTGGAGGACCTCAAGAGGTGACAGGACACCGTCGACGATTCCCTTTGAGAGGGCGTCATAGGTCTCGGTCTGCGGCATGGCGACGGGCACGGCGCCGAGGGCTCCGCTGATCTTGGCGACGGTCCCGCTGGAGCGGAGCTTCATCCCCTTCAGGTCTTCCAACTTATTGACCGGCTTCTTTGTGTGAATGACGCCGGGACCGTGGGACATGAAGTACATGGGCTTCGTGTCGTCCAATTCCTTTGGCTTGAACTTTTTGTATATGGCATTTACCAGATTCGTGGATTGGACGGCACTCTTATAGCCCAATGGAAGCTCGACGACCTCCATCAACGGGAATCTGCCCCTGGTGTAAGAGAGCACTGAAGAGCCGATATCGGAGATGCCCTTCACCACGCCGTCGTAGCATTTGTCTGCCTGAGTCAGCGTGGCTCCCGGGAACATCGTGATCTTAATCCGGCCGTTGGTCCTCTTCTCGATCTCCTGTGCCCACAGCGTCGCTGTCTTGGTGCATGCGTGCGGCGCCGGCCAGAAGAGACTGTACTTCATCTTGATGGGCTGCGTCGCCTGCCCGAAGGCTGAAGGTGCGCAAAAGGCGACCAGTAAGACCAGAACGACCGCAACAGCACCTGATTTCTTTAACATGTTGCCCTCCTCTTCTGTTTTGTGAAACCTAATCTCTTACATGGCATCACAGATCCCCCAACCGCCGCTAACCGGCCAAACCGCTCACCAGTCTGGTCAGTTTATTCGAACCTTTTTCTCCATGCGGCATGCCCCCTGCATCGACATCGATGGTGCCCTTTGACGGTGGTCTTGCGTTTACCTGTCGATGACACCTTCGCTTATGTTTCGCGCATAATACCAAGTTGCCTTCATTCATATAGCTTCGTTGCCTGCGTCGGCACGACTCCGACGTACTACAAGTACGCCTCCGTCGCTATCCTCCTAGTCGCCTTGCTCTATTTTTGAATGCAACTTGGTATAACCTGCAATACTTCTGTTATGCCCTGCAGTATTCGCAGCGGCGCGTCAATACGCTCGACATTGCGGTCCAGCACCGCGATGCCCCCTCTTTCAACTGAGAAGGCACGTAATTCTTTACACGCCTTTTTTATCTGCTGAAGCTGTTTGTCGAGCCGGACCAAATCCCGCTGATCAAATGCGTATTTTTCTTCAGCCATGATGACTCCTAATGCGTCGCTCTGAGATCCTTGAATCTTTTCGATTTCATCTCATATCTGGTGAGTGTTCCGAAGTCTCGAATTTCCACCTCACACCTGAGCTGCGTGCCGTTCCTGAGGTCCCTTATCAGTTTTTGGGCAATCTCGTCTCTCCGGCCCGCATGCTCGTTAAGCACTTCCGCGATGACGAGGATGCGGTCGTTATCGTCTTCCCTTGTCACAACGACCTCGAACTCATCACTCAGTTCGGGCATATCCCTCACGACCTGCTCAACGCTCGTAGGCGAGAAGAGAACGCCCCGGATCTTGGTAATGTCGTCCCTGCGGCCTATGATGCCGCCTACGATCTTTCTCCAGGTTCTGCCGCACGGACAAGGTTCTTCGGAAACCGAGAGCCGTGTCAGATCCTTGAGGTCGAAGCGGATACTCGGCATTGCGAGTCTGTTGAGGTTTGTCACCACGGCCGTCCCGATTTCGCCGGGCGCCGCGGGCTGGAAGGTGGACGGATTGAGTATCTCGACCAGGTAGTTCGGCTCGTTGAGGTGAAGGCCCTGCTGGGCATCGCATTCAAACGCCCAGAGTGGTGCCTCCGTTGCTCCGCAGTGATCGTAGACCTTCGCATTCCAGACTTCCTCGATCCGTCTCTTTGTTGCGGGAATGGACGCACCAGGCTCTCCGGCACAGAAAATCATTCTGATCGGAATCTCCGTCCTGGGGTTGATGCCGGTCTTTTCGGCGATCTCGGCAAGTCGCAGGGCATAGGTCGGGGTGCACATCATGGCCGTGCACTGAAGTTCTTTCATTTCTCTTACCCGCTGCTCGGTCGAGGTCTGACCCCCGGGCACCACCTCCGCGCCCAGCTTCTCCGCGCCATAGTGACCGCCCCAGAATGCTATAAACAGGTGGTACGGAAACGGTACGTAAACGCGGTCTGACTTGCGCAGTCCCCTTGAGTACATCATCATCGCCCAGTTCTCAGCGTACATCTCCCAATCCGACCACGCATCCGCGAACCTGACCGGTTTCCCTGTCGTGCCCGTCGTCTGGTGATAGCCGGTTACTTCCTCAATAGGCACTGCGAGTACTTCTCCGTAAGGGAAAGGCTCCTTGTTGTCCTGGGCATCCCTGAAATCCTCTTTGACGGTGAGCGGGATCAATCGAACATCGTCCGGAGTGTTGATGGAATCAATGTTGATCCCGGCCTCCTGATATTTTTTTCTGTAAAAGGGCGAGTTGTCATATGCATACTTGAAAATCTTCTTAAAGCGCTTGAACTGAAGCTCTTGCAATAACTCAAGCGGTAGCGTTTCCAGGAATGGGTTCCAGATGTTCGTCGTCATACGACCCCCTCAGGAGCCTTCAAGAAGTTCGGGAGCTTTGGAAGACAGTACTCATCCTTGCCGGCAAGAACAATATAGCCAAAACTGCTGCTGCCGAGGCAAGCCACGGCCGCAGCCCTGGTTTCGTTCAATAGTAAGCTTTCATCTTTTTGCATGTCAAGACATTTCACTGACATTTCACATTACAATGGAGTACGATGTATGAACGGATCGCGAACCGGGTCATACTGTGCTCATGCATTGCGGAAGGTTGTAAATTGCGTTTGTCCCCGGGTATGATTGAAGCACGCTGAGGTGAGGAAAGCATGGCGATGGGTGCAAGCAGAAACCGGATGACGGATGACGAAGTGGTCAGAAGCACGTGCGCCATCTGTTTTACAGGATGCGGCGTGTTGGTACACATCCGCGACGGCAAAGTGGTAAAGGTGGAGGGCAACCCTGATGCACCGCTCAGCAAAGGCGTGCTTTGCCCCAAGGGGCGGGCGTCCGTGGAGTACCTTTACCATCCTGACCGCCTTCGCCACCCGTTGAAACGCGTGGGAAAACGCGGCGCAGGCGGGTGGGAGCAGATATCCTGGGGCGAGGCACTGGCGACGATAGCGGAGAAGATGAACGGGGCAAAAGCCGAGCATGGTCCGGAGTCAGTCATCTTCCTTCGGGGAGCATCGTACGGTCTGCAGGACCTTGTGCTGGTGCGACTTGCCAACGCCTTCGGGTCGCCCAATAACGCCTCGGCGGGGTATGTTTGTCACGTTCCGAAGGTGAATGCCGCGAATATCACGTTCGGTCAACCCTTGGTCCCCGATTACGAATATCCCCCCTCGTGCGTTCTGGCCTGGGGTACGAACCCGGATGCGACTTCGCTACCCACGTTTGTGCAGATCTCTCATGCCGTGCGCAGCGGCGCCCGGCTGATAGTGGTAGACCCGAGGGAAACAGAGCTCGCCAGGATGGCAGCATTGTGGGTACGTCCCAAGCCCGCATCCGACCTCTCATTGGCCCTCGGCCTCCTCAACGTGATCATAGGCGAAGACCTCTACGATAAGAGATTCGTTCGCGACTGGACAAATGCGAACGTGCTTACCGGCAACGGTCCGCCGTTCGGCCGGGAGATGGGTACACCTACCATGCGAGGCATCCCGTGCAAGGTTTATGGAGCGTAACGTGCAGGTGCTCTTGGCCGTACTTGGTGATCGTGAGTGCATCGTCTGAAAGTAGTTCATTTGGGCAGGAGCTTGTCTATCGCACTGCACGAGGGTCGACCGAATGCAACGATGGATGCAGAAGATAGATAAAAGCTGCTATAATGCTGGATCTCAGGCCTTTGTGACAAAACAAATACGACCGGGAGGAGGTAACATGAAAGGAAAAGTATGGCTTGCGGTGATTTTGTTCATGGTGGTGAGCGTTCTTGTCTTAACCGGAACCGCTTACACCCAAGGAGTAAAGACGCTAAAGGTCGGTACGGTCCTTCCCCTCAACTTCGGCCTGGGGGTCGACACGAAAAAGGCCTTCGAGATGCAGGTGGGCCAGTTTAACGATGCCGGCGGCATCACCATCAAGGGTCAGAATTACAAAGTCCAGCTCATCGTCTACGACGATAAATGGACCGCGGAGGCCGGCCGCGCGGCCCTGGAGCGGCTCGTCTATCAGGACAAGGTACAGTACCTCATCGGCATTATCGCTTCCCCTACGATGGCCTCGGGCCTCAACATGGTTGAGGAGAACAAAATCCTGAACCTGTTCAGCGGGACGAGCCTGCGGGTCATGAACCCGAAATTGCGCTACACCTTCGGGACGTCCACCACCCGCACAAGTCTGATGCCCCTTTGGTCGGTAGTAAAGAAGATCTTTCCCAACGCAAAAACAACCGTATTCATATCGCCTAATGACGAGGGAGGTAAGGCCCGTGCTGCCGAAGAAAAGCAGGTGGCGGAGGCCAACGGCGTGAAAGTACTCGACACCCTTTTTCATCCGCGGGACGCAGTCGATTTTACAGCATTGGCTGTGAAGGCAAAAAGCCTGAACCCGGATATCATGGACTATCCGGGGGGCGATTCCGGAACCCAGTTCGGCCTGGAGCTGAAGGCGGTCTATGCGGCCGGCTTCAGAGGTAAAGCGCATTTGGCCGCCATTGCCCCAAAGCTCGATGAGGTGATGCAGGTGGCGAGTATCGAAGCACTTGAAGGCCTCCTGTGCAACGTTAAAAACACGGAATTACCCAACCCTCCACCGATCGCAAAGAAATTCAAGGAGGACTTCACCAAGACCTACGGAAAGTGGTCTGAGGCATCTTTGCCTTGGATTCCCGCCTGGCCTGCGTTGCTCGAAGCGTTCAAGAAGGCCGACAGTGTCGACCCTACCACGGTTGCCGATTATATCGCCTCTAAAGGCCTTTTTTGGGACCGGATTGATGGCCCGGCCAGGATGGTGAGAAGGCCGGATCTGGGCAATACGAAATATTGCGACTCCGTTTCCGAGGTACAATACGGGCAGATAAAGAATGGAAAGATCGTGCACGTGGCGACACTAAGTCGCGACGAGGCGGTCGCGGCTTGTGAGAAGGTCTTCGGGCCCGGGTGGAAATAGATTTCCGTAAGGCATTCAAGAAAACGAAGGGATGGGATCGGTCC
>JADGQN010000385.1 GCA_017881765.1 Syntrophobacterales bacterium
GATTTGACCGGGCAGTCCCGGCCGCTGGGTTTGCAGGAGTTGACGGCTTATCCTCCCCAGTGCCTCCGCGCGTGACCAGCCGTAAAGCGCTTCGGCTCCGGCGCTCCAGAAGGTGACGGCGCCCTCAAGGTCGCGGACAAGGATGGCGTCAGGCGAGAGGTCGAGCAGGTCTGCCTGGCGCCTCAGCGCTTCAGTCCTCTCCCGGACCCGCTCCTCGAGTTCGTCGTGAGCCTTGCGAAGTGCGGTCTCGGCGCGACGTCCCTTTATGATTGCATGCAGTGTATTGGCGACGATCTGGATGTGCAGGGCGTCCAATTCGTCATACTCATCAGCTTTATTCCCCACACCGAGGATGACCCTGACTTTATCTCCCTCCACAACGGGGATACTCATGAAACGCCGGACGGGCACGTGTCCATCCGGAAGCCCTCTCCGGTTGGGCGCATGGGGAAAGTCATTGTAGATAACCGGTTGCCTGAAGCGGACACAGTCAACCCAATTGCCTGCCTGCTCCAGGAGATAATGGGTCTCGTAGGCTGTGGTACAGTTCTTCAGCGCTTCGCTATTCCACGTAGTAAGTACGACGGTCTTCTGGTCATCGGAGACACGGTGGAGGAAGCCAATAGTGCTGTCGGTAAGCCGGACCGTCTCCTCCAGAACATAGTCATAGAGCTCTTTGTCACTGAGCTGAGGGGCCTTCTCGTGAAGCAGGAGAAGGAAGTCTTTGTACTCCACTTCCCTCTGGACGCGGCTCTCTGCCCGCCTGCGCTCGGTGATATCGCCTACGGCTGATCTGATGCCGGTGAGGTTCCCCTGGGCATCCCGGACCGGCGCGGTCTGTATTGAGACGTAATAGCTCGTACCATCTTTCCTGGTCAACTGCAGCTCACACGTGCCCGGGGTGCCTGTCTGCAGAACGCCCTTATAGTGCCGGTGGAAGGTGTCCCGGAACGGCGCTGCCACGAACAATGAGAATGGCTTACCCTTGAGCTGACCTCTTTCGACGCCCAGCAGTGAAGCTCCGGTAAGATTCACTTCGGTAATGAGCCCCATGTGGTCAAACGTGAAGTAGCCGACGGGTGCAAAATCGTACAGATCGACGTATCTTTCCCGTGAAGCAGTTATTGTATCCTGGGCCTGGCGGAGCGCTTCATTCTGCATCTGGAGCTCAACCTGGTGGACCTCGAGCTCGTGCATCACCTTTTGGACATCCTGCGGCGGCAGTGGGGTCTTCCTCTCGGAAAGCAGTCCTTCGGCTTGCTCGCGGAGTGCGTCCGGCTTTCGTGCTGATTCGGATTTGCTGGTGCTACGGCCTTCAGAGGCCTCAGGTTGGCGCTTCTTCAACTGGCGTCTCGCTCCAGTATCACGGTGAACCGCGTTTCATTTACGAAAGAGATGCCCTGGGGCACACAGGAATACCGGTTATGGTTTACTTATCAAATATACCACAATGTGCTGGACTGGTATAGGGAATTTGGGGGTGCTTGGAGCACTGCTAGAGCCTTTTGGATAATGTCGGAATGTAACGGTTACCGCTTCAAAGAGTGGATGTTACTAGAGGAAGATCTCCGGCAGGGTTTTCGAGCCGGCCTTTCTTATCCCTCGCTTGTATTCTTAACCGTGTTAGCGATCTCTGTTGGCTCAGGGTTTCCGGGCTGCGCCCTTTGCTCCGCCCTTAAGGGCTTCCCTTATCGCTACTCCCAGTTTGTCGATGGGAAGGGGCTTGAAAACAACCCACCCGAAGCCGGCAGCCTCTATCTTAGGGGCCCAGGACCGGTTCGCACGTCCCGTATAGAACAGGACAGGGAAACCGGGGCGGATACGCCTGAATCGCGCGGCAAGCTCCAGTCCCGACAGCTGCGGCATCAAGGTCTCAAGGATAGCGAGGTTGAACGCGTCGGGCTCTTCTGAAAAAGTTCTCAAGGCCTTGAAGCTATCGGTCTCGCCTCGTACGCTGCATCCCAGGTGCTCGAGCATGGTGGTGGTGATGCTTTGTACATCCTTGTCGTCCTCCAGATACAAAATGTGTGGTCGCCGTCCGGAAGGCATGCTGGTGCTCCTATTTGTTTGGGGTCCAGGCAGTGGACCCTCGCCCACGATGGGCGTCTCAGGATGCTATAGAGAAGCAGGTAAGGTACGTTGATGGTAAGCAACAATGGAACGCGCCTATTATACCACAAAGGCCAGGGAAAGTCTTCTCTTTCTGCTGACGAAGAGTAGCGCTTTACCTCTCGACTGAAGCGCGTTAGGGCTTCTTTTCACCCGTGCCCAGAACCTCGCGGATAGTGTGCGCTATCTCGGAGCGGGTAAGGGGTTTCATGACGAAGGCACGAATGCCCGCCGCTCTGGCGGACCCAGCGTCGACCCGGCGGCTGAAGCCGGTCGCCAGGATAATGGGAATATCGCCGCGTATACCGATCATTTCCCGTGCCAGTTCGACACCGGTCATGTGAGGCATCGTCTGATCGGTGATGATGAGATCGAACCCTTCCGGATTTGCTTTGAAGAGATCCAGGGCTTGGCGGCTGTTCGTCTTGGAGATCACCTGATAGCCCAAGCCCTTGAGCATCCCCTCTCCCATCTCGACGATCAACTCCTCGTCGTCGATCAAGAGAATACGTTCGTTACCTGTGGGCACTGAGGTGTCTTTGTCAGTCCCGGAGGCCATTTTTCTTTCGAGTCTCGGAAGGTAGACGGTCAAGTTTGATCCTTTGCCGGGTTCGCTCTCCACGGTGATGGCTCCGTCATGGCTTTTCACGATGCCATGCACCACTGAAAGACCGAGCCCCGTCCCCCGGCCCGGTCCTTTCGTGGTAAAGAACGGATCAAAGAGGTGTTCCTTGACCTCCCTGCTCATGCCATGGCCCGTATCACTCACCGAGAGTCTCAGGTAGGCCCCCGGTTCCATCTCCGGAGCGGGAGCTTCCCTGGGCGACTCGAAGCTGAAATCACTCAGGGTAAGCTTCAGGAGGCCCTTGTCTTCCATGGCCTGTACGGCGTTGGTGCAGAGGTTCATGACGATCTGCTGGATCTGGGTGGGATCGGCAAGGACCGTGCCTGATTCACTCTCCACCATGAAACGCAGGTCAATGGTCGAAGGAAGCGATGCCCGAAGGAATCTAAGGGCCTCTTCGACGGCAGTGCTCAGCCGTAGGAGCTTTCGTTCCTTTACGGTGGTCCGGGAGAAGGCGAGGATCTGTTTGACGAGTTCCCGCGCCCTGATACCCGACTTCAACACGCGCTGCAAGTTGTGCTCCAGCCTCGTGCCCCGGTCAACATCGTCAAGGGCCATTTCCGTAAAACCGATGATGGCTGCGAGAATATTATTGAAGTCGTGCGCAATACCGCCGGCAAGCGTGCCGACGGCTTCCATCTTCTGAGCCTGGCGGAGGTGCTCCTCGATGCGTTTCTGCTCCGAGATGTCGCTGTTGATCTCAAGGATCGCGATCGGCTTCCCGTCCTTGTCCCGCCGTAATGCCAGCCTGCTCGCCACGGTTATCTTCCTGCCGTCACGGGTCGTATGTATGACTTCTCCCTCCCAGCGGCCACGAAGGAGAAGCTCCTCTTCTATCTCCTGCCTCGGCCGGGGGTATACGGTCCGGAGGAGGCCATCCGTCACTTTTGTCTTCACCTCGTGACTGGACCAGCCGTACCGCTCCTCAGCGCCTCTGTTCCAGAAGAAGACCTTGTGGTTGAGGTCACGGGCAATAATTGCGTCGTGGGTGAGGTTCAGGAGGTCCGCCTGCCTCGCCAGGTCCTCTTCCACCTTCCGGCGCTCATCGATTTCATCGTGAAGCGCATCGACTCCCCTGCTCAACTCGGCCGTCCGTTCCTGCACGCGAAGTTCAAGTCCGTCGTAGGCTTTTTGAAGCGCCTCCCCTGCGCGCTTGCGCTCGGTGATGTCCCGCACGATAGCAACGGACCTCAAATTGCCGTTACTGTCCGTAAAGAAGCTCGTGGAGACCTCGCCGGGAAAGGTCGTGCCGTCGGCTCTCCGGCACGTCAACTCTCCGGTGTAGCCACCTGTCCTCTCTCGCTCCCTGAGTGCGTTCGCCAGTTCAGGCTCATGTGCGGCGAATATATCATCCCGTGTTAAACCGGCCATCTCCTGCTCGGTTCGCCCGAACATCCGGCAGGCTGCCGGGTTGACCGAAAGAACGGTGCCTTTCCCGGAGGGGTCACCAAGGATGACAGCGTCGAGGCTCTTTTCAAAAAGCGTGCGGTAGCGCTCCTCGCTCTCCCGCAAAGCCTCGTCCGTCCGCTTGCGCTCCGTAATGTCGCGTACGACGATCTGGATGGCTTGCTTGCCGCCGAACTCGGCCTGTCTGCACGTAACCTCGGTATCGACGGTACTGCCGTCCAGCCGTATAAACCTGATCTCTCCCAGCGGTGTCACCGCGCCGGCGCAAGCCTCTTCGATCCGGCGCACCATGGACTGGCGGTAATCCGGATGAATCGATTCGAGCACATCCCCGCCGATGACTTCTTCAGACGAATGAGCGCCAAGCAAGCGCACGCCCGCCGGGTTGGCATACACGTACTTGCCTTCCGCATGGACCAGGATCGCATCCGGGCTGAATTCTACCAGGCTTTC
>JADGQN010000386.1 GCA_017881765.1 Syntrophobacterales bacterium
AAACCAACGTAGCTTCTTTAGAGCAGGTTATGGTAGGTTGATACGTTTTGCTGAAACGTGGCAATGTTAACCCTGAGTCTCACGCCCGCGCCAGAAAGGCACTCTTGTGCACTATTACGGGTTTCTTCTGGTTCGCGCAATACGTCTACGTCCCTTTCCTGACGCCCTACCTCTTCACGCTCTCCATGACAGCGACCACGGTCGGCCTGATAATCGGAGCTTACGGCGTTACGCAGCTCATCCTGAGGATCCCGCTCGGTATCACCGTCGACATCGTAAGAAATCACAAACTATTCATTGCGATCGGGACGTTGCTTGCCGGCATCTCATCTCTGGGTATGATCATTTCTCCTTCACCGCTGGTGCTGTTTATCGCTAATGCTATGTCCGGAGTCGCCTCATCGACGTGGATATCATTTACCGTTCTCTATCCTGTCTATTATGAAAAATCAGAAGGCACGAAGGCCATAGGTATACTGAATACGTTCGTGAACACCGGGAGATTGGCGGCATTCATGTTAGGAGGTATTCTTTTCGAGCGCATCGGTATTCGCGGGCTCTTTATTGCGAGTTTTGCGTCAGGGATAATCGGCTGTATTCTGGCCTTATGTATCAAGCGAGAGCCGGAGGTGGCCCGGGTCAACATCAGCACAGGAGGTCTCATCCGGGTTATGAAAGAGAGAAGGCTTCTTTTCTCCTCGACCATGGCAGCTCTTGCCTATCTTGTGCTTTTCGGAACCGTTTACTCCTTTACGACGAGCACGGCCAAGAATATGGGTGCGACCGGATTGGAGCTGGGATCGTTCGCGGTGCTGTTCAGCGCCGGAGCTATGCTGGGCTCCTATTTTGTCGGGACAAGGATCGCCAACAAATTGGGTGAGGAATACGCGCTCCTGCTCGCCTTCCTGCTGCTGGGAGTCTACTGCACGGGAATCGCCTTATCCCGCTCGCTCGTCCCTTTCTTTCCTCTCCAGTTCGTTGCCGGACTCGCCAGCGGCGTGCTCGCCTCGTCGCTCATGGCGCATGCAGTCAGATACGTCGATAAGGACAGGAAATCAACTGCGATGGGCTTCTATCAGTCGGTCTATTGCCTGGGTATCACGTTGGGTCCCATGTTCATGGGTTTTCTCGTCGACCATGTCTCGACACGCACTTCATTCATTATAATGGCCCTTATCGCCCTTGCCTCTGCCGCTGCGATCCCTCCTATTTACAAATCGAAAGTGCTGGATCGCAGGGTGGACGGCTCTGGCTGACAATCGACTCGCCCGTCAAAGCCGGTGCACCGAGGCCGCAAACCAGCGTTGCTTGAGTCGGATACGGTTCTGGCGCAACCTGCGCAATACTCCATGCCCCTTCCGTCCGGCCCAGCGATAGATTTCAGGATCATGGAACCTGTATGAAAAATACTTCAAAGGCAGCAAAAGCCTTCAAACAGAAGATTCTCCTTTAGTTACCATTGAATAGCTGCGCTGAAGGGCACTTTCCTGCAGGTCGGCAGTGTATGATATACCATTCAAGCAAGGCCCTGCCACGAGATGCAATATTAAAACAATTGAGCCTCTTGCAAAAGTCGGCCATTTGTCCTTACAGGATGCTAACGCTATCATTCCGAACGAAGTGAGGAATCTTGAATGCGTTGATATCAAAAGATTTCTCCCTACGGTCGAAATGACAGCGGCTGCGTTTTTCAGACTTTTGCAAGAGGCTCACATAAGGAGCAAATAATGAATAGGGTCGTCCAGCGCACCATGATTGTCCCCAATATGCATCTGCTTGAGCTTGAGGCGCCACAGATCGCGTCCAAGATACGGCCGGGTCAGTTCGTCATCGTCCGTCCCGACGAGGATGGCGAGCGCGTGCCCCTTTCCGTGGCTGACTGGGACAAGGAGAAGGGCACGATAACGATCGTATTCATGGAGGTCGGCGCCTCGACCGGCAAGCTCGCCTCCCTCAAGGCGGGAGAGACTGTACCGACCTGCGTGGGCCCCCTGGGGAATGCAACGGAGATTGCTCCCTTCGGTACGGTCATGCTCGTGGCAGGGTGCTACGGAATCGGGAGCATATACCCGGTCGCCCGCGAGCTGAAGAAACAGGGGAACAAGGTCCTCGCCGTTATAGAGGGAAGAAGCTCTTTCCTGCTTTACTGGCTCGATAAATTCGTCGGGCTCACTGACAGGATATTCTCCATAACGCGTGATGGCAGTCAGGGCCTCAAAGGGCATGTGAGCCGCCTGGCCGAGATTATCAACGGGTTGCCGAGCCCGCCGGACAGGATCATCGTCAACGGGTGTACCTACCTGATGTCTCATACCTCGGAGATCACGCGCAGTCTGGGCATACCCACCGTTGTCAACCTGAACCCGATCATGATCGACGGGACAGGCATGTGCGGGGTCTGCCGCGTGACCGTAACCGGCAAGATGAAGTTTGCCTGCGTGGACGGCCCGGAGTTCAACGGGCATGAGGTCGATTGGAAGGAGTTCCTGGCGCGCAGGAAACAATACATGGATGAAGAGGCGCTTCCCTTCAGGCGAAGCGAACCGAAACCCGCAATCCATAAAGAGGGGAAGTGTCAAGCATGAGCACGGAAGAGCGTTCCAAAAAGCTCGATTTGAACCGCAACGATATGCCCAGGCAATCTCCCGAGATCAGGCGCCACAACTTCAACGAAGTGGCTCTTGGCTACACGCAGGATCTGGCCATGACCGAGGCAAAACGGTGCATGCAGTGCAAGAAGCCGCGCTGCGTCTCCGGTTGCCCCGTGGAGATCGACATCCCCGGATTCATCTCGTTCGTCACCCAGGGGGACTTTGCTTCGGGTATCAAGAGGCTTAAGGAGAAGAACTGCCTGCCCGCCGTCTGCGGACGTGTCTGTCCTCAGGAGAGCCAGTGCGAATCGCAGTGTATCCTCAGAAACAAAGGGGCGGAGGTTGCCATAGGAAGGATCGAGCGTTTTCTTGCTGACTGGGAAGCCTCCGCGGGCGCTGTCGAGATACCGGCGCGGCCGAAGTCGACGGGGAAAAAGGTTGCGGTGGTCGGCTCAGGGCCGGCCGGCGTGACCGTTGCCGGCGACCTCATAATGCTTGGCCACGAAGTGACGATCTTTGAGGCCCTGCACAAGGCGGGGGGCGTGCTCACCTATGGCATACCCGAATTCCGGCTTCCGAAGCGGATCGTCGCGCGGGAAGTCGATTACGTGCGGAAGCTCGGGGTCAACGTCGTCACCGACTTTGTCGTGGGGAAGACGCGCACCGTCGATGAATTGCTTGAAGAATACGACGCGATGTTCATCGCTACAGGCGCGGGCCTGCCCTGGTTCATGAACATCCCCGGTGAGAGCCTGAACGGCGTCTATTCCGCGAACGAGTATCTCACCAGGATGAACCTGATGCAGGGTTACAAGTTCCCGGGTTCTTCGACACCGGTGAAGAAACACGCGCGTGTTGCCGTTGTGGGCGGCGGCAACGTTGCCATGGATTCCGCACGCACTGCGCTGCGCATGGGAGCCAAAGAGGTGCATATCATCTATCGACGCTCGATGGACGAGCTACCTGCGCGCCATGAGGAGGTAGAGAACGCCGAGGAAGAGGGCGTCATTTTTTCCGTGCTGACGCTCCCTTTGCAATACATCGGCGACGAAAACGGCTGGCTCAAGGAGATCGAGTGCCTCAAGATGGAATTGGGTGAGCCGGACGCGTCCGGAAGGCGCCGCCCCGTTGAAATCAAGGACTCAAACTTCCGCACCGAATTTGATGCGCTCGTCTGCGCCATCGGCAACAGCCCGAACCCGCTGATACCGGCCACCACGGCCGGCCTGGAAGTCACCAGGCACGGCACCATAGTGGCCGATCCTGAAACGGGCAAGACCACACGCGACCGGATATGGGCAGGAGGAGATATTGTGACGGGGGCGGCGACGGTTATATTGGCGATGGGGGCGGGGAGGAAAGCGGCGCGAGCGATGCACGAGTTCTTGAGTTAAGCGGTAGCGGGCGGCGGAATATAAGGCTCATCTGCTTTGTCGCCTGCGTCCCGCGCCGCTTCGACGTACCACGAGGTACGCCTGCGCGCCTCGTGACTTGAGCTTCGCGCATCTGAAACCTTCTATTCCGCCGCCCTATACATCCTTCGGGGGATCTTGGTCGTCAACTCGCTCTATCTCCAACAGCGGCATGGCCAGTGAAGATGAGACCGCCGAGCTGGAGAGGTATTACGAAAGTTCACTTTGAATCAACATCGCCTCCGGTTTTTCCCACCGAAACTCCGGTTTGGATGCATCTTGTATAGGGGAGACGGACTCTGTCAAGAGATATGATCCCACCCGAGTGATACCGTGTCAGAAAGGCGTATGCGATCCCGGGGCATCAAAATCAGCCGGGCTCCGAACCGAAAGCCCCGGCCTGTTCAGCACATGCGTGTAGATCATGGTGGTGGCGACATCCGCGTGACCCAGTAATTCCTGAACGGTGCGGATATCGTAACGCGCCTCCAGGAGATGGGTCGCGAACGAGTGACGCTTATGCCGAGCGCGGCATAAGCGTCATAGAACTAAGAGCTTATCCATAAATAACT
>JADGQN010000387.1 GCA_017881765.1 Syntrophobacterales bacterium
CCCCCGGTGCCCCTCATGCTGCGCTGGCACTTCTTTATCACCCCTGATTCAAACTTCTTCTCGGGCTTCACTCTAACAACCTCAACTACGAATTGGGCTATCTGTCGGTCGCTCTTGCCGCCCCGCATCAAACTCTTGACGTCATACTCAGCATCCGAGAAGAGACAAGGCTTTATCTTTCCATCAGAAGTGAGCCTCAGCCTGTTGCACTCGCTGCATATATGCTGAGAAATCGGACTGATGAAGCCTATTTTTCCGCGGTCGCCCGGCAGCCTGAACATGCGGGCAGGTCCCTTATGTGAGTTCACTGCGGGCACCAGATCATGTGTCTTCTTTATGAGCGCCTCCAATTCCGCGGAGGTGACCACTTTGGAACTATCCCAGAGGCCCGTATCGCCGAAGGGCATAAACTCGATGAATCGCACCTCGACGTTCTCCGCCTTCGCGAACTCCACAAAATCAAGTACCTCGTCGTCGTTGAAGTCTTTGATGATCACCGTGTTGATTTTGACCGGACATAAGCCTGCGCTCTTCGCTTTTTGTATACTGTCAAGCACCTTATCGTAGGCGTCCACTCCCGTGATGAAACTGAATCTCTCCCGCTTCAAGCTGTCCAGGCTGATGTTTACCCTGCGAAGCCCCGCTGCCTTCAACTCCAGGACTTTCTCACCGAGGCTCACGCCGTTCGTCGTCAGGCTGATGTCGTCGATGCCTTCGATACCTGCGATCTCGTGAAGGAGAAAAGGGAGGTCTTTTCTGCGGAGCGGTTCACCTCCGGTGAGACGCACCTTTGTCACTCCCAGGTCAGCCATTATCCTGACGAACCGTATGATCTCCTCGTACCTGAGGATCTCATCATGCGGGATAAAGGGAAAATCCTTTTCGACGCAGTATCTGCAGTGCAGGTCGCACCTGTCTGTAATCGATATCCTGAGGTAATTAATAACGCGATTGAACCTATCCGTTAACATATTTTGTTCTTCCTGTCTGGTCTGTATTATACCCGCCGAGCTCCTGGAGCCTACGGGCAAACTCTGTTGACTTTATAGCATCCATGAGCGTTACAAATCTCTTCTCTTCAGTGAACTCCCTGGTGACGAGGAGGTCGTAATCTTCCTCAATCAGGGGTATGAAATCAAGACCGAATAAGCGAGCTATCGGGTAGATAGCCAGCCCCACGTCTGCAATGCCGTCCTTAACCAGCACGCCGACCGCGGCATGCGTAAATTCTTCTCGGTCATATCCCCGTATAGACGCTCTATCGATGCCCTGCTCGGCAAGCATCGTATCGAGAAGTATTCTCGTACCCGAGCCCACCTGCCTGTTGATAAAGCGGATATCACTGCGTGCGAGGTCTGAAACAGTCTTAACGCTTTTCGGGTTTCCCTTTACTACCACGAGACCCTGGATGCGTTTTGCCACGTTGATAAGCAGAGCAGGCCTCGTGCCCAAATACTTTTTCACCACCGGTATGTTATAGACCCTTTTTTTCTCGTCGAGAATATGGGTGGTGCAAAGGTCGACCACGCCCTTCTGCAGCGCTATGATGCCGCTCAACGAGCCTATGTGCGTCGACAGGAGGTCCATGCCGGGGTTACTTTTCTTAATAATGTCGCGCATGACATCGAGAGAGAAGTCATGGCTGCCGAGGATGTGGAGCCTTCCCTTCAGCTCCGTTTTGTCTCTCAGCAGTTCGCACAATACCTGCTCCCCTTCAAGATAACCCTCCACGTTTTGGGGAATTCTGATAAGTGCATCCGCCTGGGCCATGGAGGTAAAAAGGCTGGCGCCACGGGCGAGAGGGTAGGCATAGTAGAGCCCGTGCTTCTCTATGAGGGTCACCCGGACAACTTCCTCCACCCCTATAGCCGAGGGGAGCTTGTAGGGCGTCACACAGGTGATACTCTTTTTAGCAACAGAGGCGCAAGTCAATTTCTCATAGACAGGTTCGATGAATGTTTTGAAGGCAATCACCGTTGACACCGGGTAACCGGGAATCCCGAAGACCGGCTTACCTCTTACCAGGCCGAAGAGTGTGGGCTTGCCCGGCATCATGGCCACACCGTGAAACAGGACTTTGCCCAGGCTGTTGATTGCGCCTTCCGTGAAATCTTCAGTTCCGGCACTTGACCCTGCATTTATGATGATTACATCATACTCCTCACATGAGTTATCAAGTATGTTGTTCAAGTCATCTTTATTTCTAGCTATTTCTGCTTTAGATGCCTCAAAGCCAAGCTCTTCAGCCAAAGCCTTCAGCGTGTAAGAATTGAAGTCGATGAGCCGGCCCCTCGTCATAGATTCGACCGGTTCCACGACTATATCGATCAATTCGCGGCCGGTGGGGATGATAAGGAGTCTCGGCCTTTTTCTGACATATACCTCCCGAATGCCGGCACCGATGAGGAGACCCACGTCAAAAACCCTGATCCGATAATTGGTGGGGAAGAGGGCATCCCCCTCGACCACATCCTCTCCTATCATGCGCACGTGCTGCCAGAGGGAGGCGGGTTTGCGGATTAAGATCGATTGACCTTTATCTTCCACGTCTTCGATCATGATGACGGCGTTGGCGGTCGTGGGAACAGGGTCGCCCGTGTTGACACGGATGACATCCTTCTCCTTTGCCAGCGGCAGCGGGTTGTAAAGGTCCGCGGAAAGGGTTTTTTCGAAATCGACCGCATAGCCGTCCATGGCTGAACAGGTGAAGGGGGGGTTCGAAAACCGCGCCAGGACCTGTCTCGACGTTATCCGCCCGACAGCGGCTTGCGCGGCGACGAGTTCCTCACCCTCCAGGGGGGTGATGCTTTCCAGGACCTTGGCCAGGGCATCGTCTTTACGAAGGGTTTCCAGGTAACGTTTAACCAAAGGTGTAGACCTCCACCTCTTCTCCGGCCTCCAGGCCCTCACTGCCTTCGGGCACAATGATGTACCCGTCCGCCTTGGCGAGCATTGATATGACCGATGATTTGGCATAGAGCGGTGCGACTGCGCAACCTCCATCAACAGATGAGAGTTTTACCCGGACATACTCCTCGATCCCGTACGAGGAAGGCACGTTGGCTTCCAGCCTGCCTTTGACCGTGCATAGCGCGGACTCCGATTCTCCCGTGAGCTCGGTCAGCATCGGAAATACGAAGCGGAGCAGAACAAGAGAGCAGGAGACGGGATGGCCCGGGAGGCCGAAGACGGGCTTGTCCCACAGCGTGCCGAATATCGTGGGCTTGCCCGGCCTCACGTTGACGCCGTGAAAGAGTACCTTTCCCCCGAGTCTTTCAATCGCAGCTGTAACAAAGTCGCTTTGTCCTTTTGAGCTTCCTCCCGAAAGGATCAAGAGGTCGAAATCTCTGGCCTCTTGAAGCCTTGCGCTTACATCGTCGAGCGTGTCCTTCGCGATACCGATAAAATGGACGGAACAGCCTGCCGGAGCCACGAGGTTCGATATGGTGTATCGGTTGATATCACGCACCTTTCCAGGCGAAGGAGATGCATCAATGGGCACGATCTCGTCTCCCGAAGAGATGAGTGCAACCTTTGGGATGGCATAAACGGCAACGTGGTCGATTCCCAGGGCGGCAAGCACGCCGATGTCAAAGGCGGAGAGCCGCTTCCCGGGCGACAATACCGTGGTACCTTTCTTAATATCCTCCCCCTGGAAGCAGATATTCTCACCCTTGTGGGCCGTTTTCGTTACCTCGAGATCGTGGGCCGTCTGTCTCGTCTGTTCCTGCATGACGACAGCGTCTGTTCCCTCCGGCAGCATCGCTCCGGTTGCGACGTATACGGCTTCTCCGGGACCAACTTTCAAAGCCGTCTGCTCTCCAACCTTCACCTCGCCTCTGGCGACAAGAAGCGCAGGGGTCGTCTCTTTCGCCCCGTAAACATCCTTTACCCTGACAGCGAATCCATCTACAAGGGAACGCGTAAAGGAGGGGATATCCTCGGAAGCGACGATCTCCTCTGCCATCACCCTTCCCAGAGCTTCGTCAATCTTGACGCTCAGCCTCTTCCTTTCCGGAAGGAGAAAAGATTTGATAATCCCTAGCGCTTCGCTGGGCCTTACTGCAGTCAAAAATTCCATGTGGTTATAACACCGATACGTGGCGGGTTAATCGCTGTATAAGTATACTGGGTTGCTCAAGAATTGTCAATTACGGGCTGGCCGATGGACGACCGTCGCACGATGTGCGACTAGGACGACCGCTTCGCTAGGACGACCGTCGCACCTATTGCGACTAGGACGATGGACGCAAAGACGACAAATGAGATTAGATCGGTGAGAAACCTTGATGTCTATCTGCGCTGCAAGTGCATCAACGATTCTATTTTTTGCGAACTGGATGAAACGTGCGAAGACATATTTGCGATGCTGAATGTCTTGGAGAAAAAAGTCGACGCATTCTGCAAGTAGCTCGTCCATCGTCTAAGCCGAAGGCGGCCTTCCCTCGTCCCAGTCCCGAAGGGACGGTCGTCCGAGCGGAGCGGACGTCCCAGCCCGCAGGGCGGTCGCCCCCCTGTCTAGCCCGCAGGGCGCACGGTCGCTTTAAGCACGCGGCGCGTGCTGTCCG
>JADGQN010000388.1 GCA_017881765.1 Syntrophobacterales bacterium
TCCCTGAGAAACCTCCACGTGCGGCGTCGCAGGCGGTTTCGTCACCTGATCCTTCCTGCTATGCTGTTTCTGCCACGGTCTTCCCATATGCAGCATTACGAACAGTATTGGTTAATCCAACCGAGAGAGATAATTGGTCGAGTTACGCTGATGGGTGCTGGTGATCAATCTTGTCGAGCGCTGATCGCACAGCATCAAGCACGTCTGTTTTCATGAAGGGTTTCGGCAGTACACGGTGGACGAGAGGGCGTACATCGTCAGGGATGTGTTCCTCGGCATAGTCGGTCATGAGGATTATCGGGAGCTTGGGATTGATCTGGAGCGCACGTCTGATGAGGTCAGGACCGGGCAACTTGGGCATGGTGAGGTCAGTAATCATGAGCGTAATTTTCGGACTATTCTCTATATAGTACTGTAGTGCCTCTCCGGGATCGTTAAAAGATATATGGAGGCATCCACCGCGCTCCACTATCTCTTCCACCATCTCTTCGACCATTTCGTCATCATCCAGGACAAGAATGACATCTTGATCATCACAGAGCTTCTCTACCATGAAAAAAGTATACCATAGTTCGCGAAAATTGAAAAAGGCCGAGCGTGAGTCGCTGATGCTTTATTTCCAGAGTTCCCTTGACAGGCGTTTGAACGTACTCATCATTCTTTGTAGATGGACTACTGAGGGCGAAGGGGTGCCTCGCAGAACAATGGTGTAGGTCTCATCCAAAGGTCATCGAACATCTTGAGCCTGCCCTATGAGTGATGCGACCGCATCCATAAACTGCTTTCGCACCAGCGGTTTTTGAAGCACTATCTTAACGTTGTTCGACAGGTCCTCAGCAAGTGGCGGGGGCACCGCAGCCGTGAAAAGAATCAATGGAATGCGCGACACCACCTTCATCATCTCTTCACCCAGTTGCACCCCTGTCATTTGAGGCATGTTAAGATCTGTAATGACGAGGCATATTTCGTCGCAGTGCTCCTTAATGAAATCGAAGGCCTCCCTTGGATCATTGAAAGATATTTCTCTATAGTCGGCCCTTCTCAGGAAGGACTCAAGATACTCCTCCACCATTTTGTCATCGTCTATGACCACCACATATTTCATAGATTAACTCCTCAAAATATAACAAATAATAAAATTTAAGCATTCCTTGGCTGTGTGTCAATTTTCAGCTTTAAGACTGGAGTCCATCGGATCACTTATCATAACGACACGCTTCGCGGTTTTGAAGAAGCGATAACGGTAGGGAGGAAATCAAGACGACCAGGAAGGCGCTCGACGAGTAGGACTCACATTGCGGCTTTCAGTTGGCAATCGACAGAGCCTATCAATGAGCCATACCAACTCTTCGTAGGTGCTACGCGATGCCGCAAAAGTTGCGCTATACTTCCTACTAAATGAAACTGCATCATTGACAATCATGCGAACTTATATCTGGTAATGGTGAAATGCATCGAGGGCCCGTGCCGGGTTGCTCCCTTGTAACCGACCGGGTCCTCGGTCGCCAATCGATTGACAACCAGGCTTGTTGTATTTAAAATGCAGAAAAGATTCAAGGAGGACGATACACGTCGCCATCCGGGGCTTAACGAAGTTCCGTTTTGTCCGCGGTGACGGCCGCGCTGAGGGCCATTGGTCGCCCGTTCGCTATCCCCTAATCGTGATTGATTAATCCTTTACCGGAGGACGCATGAAAGCAAAGGTAAGCCCAGGAACTGCCTTACCGGAACAACCCTTTCCCATCGTGGCAATCGGTGCATCGGCAGGGGGTTTGCCCGCCCTGGAGGCCTTTCTCTCGGCCATACCCCGGGAGTTCGGTTTTGCACTCGTCTTCATGCAGCACCTCTCCCCGAGCCATAAGAGCCTGCTTCCGGAACTGCTCCGTTCCAGAACCGCCGGCCTCGATATCGTGGAGGTGGCGGAGCGTCTCAAACTCCTTCCCGGAAAACTCTACCTCTGCCCTCCAGCGCAAGACGTCACTGTTCTGGATAATGTCTTCCACGTTCGCTCCCGTTCGGAGGAGCATCTCCACCTCCCCATCGATGAGCTCTTTGTCTCCCTCGCTGAAGCTGTCCCTGAACGCACGATCGCCGTCATCTTCTCGGGGGCGGGAACAGACGGTGCCCGCGGCGTACAGGCCGTGAGATCGGGAGGCGGGACCGTCTTCGTCCAGGACCCGGCAACAGCAGAGTTCCCCGATATGCCCCTCGCCGCCATCAATACGGGGCAGATGGATGGCGTGCTCTCTCCGGACGAGATCGCCCGGGAGATCCTCAAGTTCCACGGCGTCGGCATGGTCAGCCTGCCCCCGGAGGGCTTTCTCACGGTCAAGCAGTTCGAACGTTTCTTTCGGCTGATCACGGAAAAGACCGGCTACCGGTTTAACCACTACAAGAAGACCGTCGTCGCCCGGAGGATCAGGCGCCGCATGTACCTCGGCGCGATTGCCTCCGTTGATGACTACCTGGACTTGATCGCGAAGAAGGAATCTGAAGCAGCAGCACTCGCCTCAGATCTGATGATCGGGGTCACCTCCTTCTTCCGGGACCGCCTGGCCTGGAAGGCTTTGCACCTCGATGCGACACGGAAGCTCGCAGCGGAAGAAGAGGATAGTCCCATCCGTGTCTGGGCCGCTGCTTGCGCCACAGGGCAAGAAGCCTATTCCATCGCCATGATGCTCCAGCACGAACTCGACCTCGCCGGTAAGAAAAGAGAGATACAGGTCTTCGCTACCGACGCGAACGACCATGCCCTGGAGCGGGCACGGGAGGGGGTTTACCCGGCAAGCATAGCCGCCGACGTTCCGGCGAAGTATCTCCAGAAGTTCTTTACCCACGCAGAAGACGGCATGACCGTGACCGTCACCAAGGAGCTCAGGCAGCGCGTCGTTTTTGCCAAGCAGGACTTGCTCACCGACCCGCCTTTTTCCCGCATCGACCTTCTGATCTGTCGCAACCTCCTGATCTACCTGGAACCGGACGCCCAGGAAAAGTGCATCGCCCTCTTTCACTATGCGCTTAAAGACGGAGGTTACCTCTTTCTCGGCAACGCTGAGTCGCCGGGCAAGAAAAGCGCCCTGTTCATCGCTCTGCCCCACAAGCAGTGCCGCGTCTACCGGAAGGCAGAAACAAAGACGGCCCCCCGGATGCCGCTCACCATACCCTTTGCCGCCGAGCGCTCCGCGCCCTCGCCGAAACAAGCTCCCGTTGAGCCTCGCCCCTCGCTCACCCAGGTCATCCAGGAGGCCCTGCTCGAAGCGCACGCACCCGCAGCAGCCGTGGCAATCAATCAAAACCATGAAATCCTTTACCACAGCGGTCCCACCCACCGGTATCTGCGCCACCGGCGCGGAATCGCCACACAGAACCTTCTGGGCCTCATCCCTGAGAATCTGCGCAACAGGCTTCGCGGCGGACTCTTTCGCGCGGCCCAGGAAGCAAAACCAATCGCCATCCGGGCGAGCATCACAGACGAGCATGAACGCAAGCGGCGGGTTCTGATCCGCATCTCGAAAGTGCAGGAACACCTCTTTCTTGTCATCTTTAAAGAAAAGAATTTATCCGAGGAAGGCGAAGGCATTCCCCTAGAGACCGCTGCCATCGAAGAGACGGCTGTGCGCCAGTTGGAACACGAGCTTTCCGTAACCCGGGAGGATCTCCAAAGCCACATCGAGCAGCTCAAAAGCCTCAATGAAGAGCTGCAATCGTCAAACGAAGAACTGCAGGCAGCCAACGAGGAGCTGGAGACGTCCCGGGAGGAACTCCAGTCGCTCAACGAAGAACTGGTGACCGTAAACACGCAGCTCCAGACCAAGATCGGGGAGGAGGAAGGGACGAGCAACGACCTGAACAACTTCCTCACAAGCACCAATATCCCCACCATCTTCCTGGACACCCGTTTCAGGGTCAAACGCTTTACCCCGGCCATGTCCAGGCTCATCAAGCTCATATCCGCCGATGTCGGACGGCCGATCATCCACATGTCCCAGGAACACCTCGGCCCTGATCTGATCATGGATGCCCAGTCCGTACTCGACCAACTGACACCGATAAAGCGGGAGCTCCGGATAGACGATGTCTGGTACGTCCGCAGCACCCTTCCGTACAGGACCGCCGATAACCGCATCGAAGGCGTGGTCATAACGTACATGGACATCACCGAACGCAAGCAGGCGGAGGAGAGTCTGCGCGAGAGCGAAGAACATTACCGCTCCTTATTCGACAATATGCTGAATGGATTTGCCTATTGCAAGATGCTTTTTGACCAGGGTAGGCCGAAGGATTTCACCTATCTTAACGTAAACAGTGCTTTCGAAGTTTTGACCGGGCTAAAGAATGTGACCGGAAGAAACGTATCAGAAATTATTCCCGGCATACGGGAATCCGATCCGGAGCTGTTCGAAATCTATGGTAGAGTGGCCTTGACTGGCGTGCCCGAACGCTTCGAAAGGTATGTTGAAGCTTTGGGAATGTGGTTTTCGATCTCGGTATATAGTCCGCGCAAAGAACACTTCGTGGCAGTATTTGATGTCATCACCGAACGCAAGCGGGCCGAGGAGGAAACAC
>JADGQN010000003.1 GCA_017881765.1 Syntrophobacterales bacterium
CGTCATGGTTTTTCCGCAGCCGCTTTCGCCGACGAGTCCGAACACCTCACCTTTGTCCAGTTCAAGATCAACGCCACCCACGGCTTTCGTTATTGTCCCATTGGAAAAAAAATAGGTGTGCAGATCTGAAACGGAGAGCAATTTCATGCGCAGGAGGACCAGCAGATACAGTATCACAACGGTGAGGGCGGTTCAAGCCGACCGCTTCGCTCGACGACCGCAGCCTTCGGCAGCTTAAGGACCGCTTCGCTTGAGGCGAGGAGACACAGGACTTTTGCCTCAAGTGCCAGGGGCGACGCTCCTCAAGGGAGCGCAGCTCCCGGTCCTTAAGCGGGCTGTGCCCGCGGTCCTCGAACGCAGTGGTCGTATTTGATTATTTTGCCCCCATGGATTATACTTGATGCGATAGATTTCCACGGGCTTGCCCGCGGAAATCTATTAGCGAGCACGGCGAGTGTGAGGGGGAGGCTCCGACGGGTTTGCCGGCGGAGGGGGCGACGCGAGCCCCATCAATAGATGAACGGCCTGCAAAGGGTCATTGTGTATTCTCGTTATCTTCGTATGTTGAGACAAGTTGCGGGAGAGTGAGCGTCCCGGGTACCAAGGTTGGGCAAAGGCCCGATCAATAAGGAGCGTAGCATGACTGAATATGATATCCCGGAAGGTTTGACTTTCGACGACCTTCTCCTCGTGCCTGCACGCAGCGAGGTTTTACCCGGGGATGTTGATGTCAGCACCTATCTCACGAACAGCATCAAGCTGAATGTTCCGGTGATAAGTGCGGCCATGGATACGGTCACCGAGGCCAAGGCTGCGATCTGTCTGGCCCAGGAAGGCGGCATAGGCATTGTGCACCGTAACATGGGGGTGCATGAACAGGTCCAGGAGGTGGAGAAGGTCAAAAAATCTGAGAGTGGGATGATCGTCGATCCCATAGTGATATCGCCGGAACAAAAGATAAAGGATGCTCTCAGGCTCATGGCCGATTACAGGATATCCGGAATTCCTGTTACCCGGGGGAAGAGACTCGTCGGCATCATCACCAACCGGGATCTGAGATTTGAGACCAACCTGGAGCGCAAGGTTGAAGATGTCATGACCAAAGAGCATTTGGTCACGGTTGAAGAAGGTATCAGCCTCGAAGAGTCAAAGAAGATCTTACACAATCACAAAATAGAAAAGCTGCTGGTGGTCGACGGGGAGTTCAACCTGAAAGGCTTGATCACCATAAAGGATATAGAAAAAGTCAGGAGATACCCGCTGGCGGCAAAAGATGCACTTGGCAGGCTACGCGTTGGAGCGGCGGTCGGTGTGGGCCCGGACAGAGAGGCCAGGATTGACCAGCTCTTAAAGGCCGGTTGCGACGTCATCGTCGTTGATACGGCTCACGGCCACTCCAGGAATGTGGTTGAGGCGGTCGAGGAGAGCAAACGCAACTTCAAGGATTTCCAGCTCATCGCCGGCAACGTAGCAACTGAGGAAGGCGCGGAGGCCCTGGTTAAAGCGGGCTGCGACGCGGTCAAAATCGGAGTAGGACCCGGATCGATCTGCACGACGCGCATAGTTGCGGGGGTCGGGGTGCCGCAGATGACAGCCATATTTGCCGCCCACAAGGTAGCACAAAAGCACGGTATACCTGTTGTCGCGGACGGGGGCATAAAATTCTCGGGTGACATCACCAAGGCCCTCGCCGGAGGCGCTAACACCGTGATGATAGGGAATCTCTTTGCAGGGACTGATGAGGCGCCCGGCGAAATGGTCCTGTACCAGGGCCGGACTTATAAAGTGTACCGGGGCATGGGCTCCCTCGACGCCATGAGAGAAGGCAAGACGAGAGACCGCTACGGTATATCAGAGGATACGCCTGAGTCAAAGCTCGTTCCCGAGGGCATCGAGGGGCGCGTCCCCTATAGAGGTTCTCTTTCAGTCGCAATCCAGCAACTGGTGGGCGGGATTAAGGCGGGTATGGGATACCTCGGCTGCCA
Source organism: Syntrophobacterales bacterium (assembly GCA_017881765.1). Classification (GTDB taxonomy): domain Bacteria; phylum Desulfobacterota; class Syntrophorhabdia; order Syntrophorhabdales; family WCHB1-27; genus JADGQN01. The sequence goes on from JADGQN010000003.1 coordinate 1,986, forward strand.
GAGCCTCAAGGAACTCCAGCAAAAGAGCAGCTTTCTGCGCATAACTGCCGCCGGCCTCAGAGAAAGTCACGTTCACGACGTCATCATCACCAGAGAAGCTCCTAACTACCGTATTGAATGATGGATTACCACAAGGAATTAGTCTGTATTCTTGATTTCGGGTCGCAGTACACCCAGCTTATAGCGCGCAAAGTGAGAGAGCTTGGCGTCTACTGCGAGATTTATCCGTATAACTTCGAATTTGATAAACTAAAGGCCCTCAAGCCGAAAGGCATCATACTCTCCGGGGGACCGTCGAGCGTCACGGACATTGATGCACCCATATGCGACACGCACATTTTCTCCCTGGGCGTGCCCATACTCGGAATCTGTTACGGTGTCCAGCTGATCGCCAAGCTCCACGAAGGCGAAGTTCAGAGATCGGAGAAACGCGAGTATGGCCGGGCCCACCTTTTTCTCGATCGGAATGATCTGCTCTTTGACGGATTGGCTGACGGCGAAGTGATCTGGATGAGCCACGGCGACAGCATCGTAAAGATGCCTCACGGATTTATACCACTTGCTCACTCGGAGAACTCTCCTTACGCTGCCATCAAACAGGAAGATGGGGTGATTTACGGTCTCCAGTTCCACCCGGAGGTCCACCACACGCCCAAGGGCAAACTGATTCTAAAGAACTTTCTCTACAGAATCTGCAAAGTCGAAGGCCTCTTTTCAGCAAAGTCGTTCATTGAGATGGTGACGAAGAAAGTACAGGCTGAAGTCGGTGATGGAAAAGTGATCTGCGCCCTCAGCGGCGGTGTCGATTCGTCCGTAGTCGCCACCCTCATTCACAAAGCAATAGGCGATAGGCTCCGCTGCGTCTTCGTCGATAATGGCGTTCTGCGAAAGAATGAGGCGGCTGAAGTGCTCGAAATATTCAAAGACAGGCTGCACCTTAATATCAGACATGTGGACGCCAGGGACATATTTCTCAACGCCTTAGCCGGTGTTAAAGACCCTGAGAAAAAGCGAAAGATCATAGGCAGACTCTTCATCAAGATCTTTGAGGAGGAGGCGAGGCGCGTCGACGATGCGGCCTATCTGGCGCAAGGCACACTTTATCCTGATGTCATAGAAAGCGTCTCCTTCAAGGGACCGTCAGCGACCATCAAGAGTCACCACAACGTGGGCGGCCTGCCCAAGAGGATGAAGCTCAAGCTGATCGAACCACTTCGGGAGCTTTTCAAGGATGAAGTGCGGGTCGTCGGCAAAGCCCTGGGGATGCCCGACAACATCGTTCACAGGCAGCCTTTTCCGGGACCGGGTCTGGCGATCAGGATCATCGGCGAAGTGACACCCGAAAGGGTGCGGATGCTCCAGGATGCAGACCACATCATCAGGGAAGAGATAGAACGAAAAAAGAGCTTCAGGCATGTATGGCAATCCTTCGCTATACTGATTCCCATCAAAACGGTAGGCGTCATGGGCGACGAACGCACCTATGCCCACGTTATCGCACTGCGAGCCGTTGAGAGTGAAGATGGGATGACGGCGGACTGGGCACGGATACCCTATGAAGTGCTTGACGTTATATCGAGACGGGTGATCAACGAGGTACCCGGGGTCAACAGGGTTGTCCTCGACATATCGTCCAAGCCCCCGAGTACGATAGAGTGGGAATAGATTCACACGGCTTGTTTGGGAGAATCTATTCTAGCGAGCCTCAGGAATAGTATATAGATGAAAGAATTTGTCCATCTACACGTCCACACGCAATACAGCCTTTTGGACGGGGCCATTCGCTTCGATCCGCTTTTTAAAACAGCCAAGTCCTTCGGTATGTCAACCTGCAGTATCACGGATCATGGGAACATGTTCGGCGCGATCGACTTTTATACGTCGGCCCGTGACGCGGGTATCAAACCAATCATAGGATGCGAGGTTTACATAGCGTCGAAATCGCGATTCGAGAAAACGGCGCGCGGAGAAGATAACGCTTATCACCTTGTGCTTCTGGCACTCGATAATACAGGGTACCGCAACCTTATCAAGATGGTAAGCTACGCCCATCTCGAAGGCTTTTACTATGTACCCAGGATAGATCAGGGACTCCTTGAAAAACACCATGAGGGCTTGATCTGCCTTACGGCCTGCATCAAGGGGCGGGTGCCCCAGATGATACTGCGGGACGACGAAAAGGGATTGAAATCGGCTGTAGAGAATTATCTGTCGATCTTCGGTGATCGTCTTTACTTCGAAATGCAGGACAACGGGATAGAAGAACAGAAAAAGGTGAATGAAGGCCTCGTGAAGCTGTCAAGGCAGTACAATGTGCCTTTGGTCGCGACCAACGACTGTCACTACCTCAGGAAGGAGGAATCAAAGGCCCACGAACTGCTTCTCTGCATCCAGACGGGCAAAGTGCTGACGGATAAGGACAGGCTCAGTTTTTCGAGCGACGAGTTCTATTTCAAATCGGGCGACGAAATGGAGCGCTCCTTCTCTCAATACCCGGAAGCGATCACTAATACGTTAAAGATTGCCGAGATGTGCAATTTAAAGATCGATTCGGGTACCTATCACTTCCCTGCTTTTAAGGTGCCGTCCGATCAGAGCCTTGCCGTATATCTTGAAGATCTCTGTGTGCAGGGATTTGAAAAGAAGATCCGCCATATCGCCACAACCTATGTTCAGTTCCCCGACGACCTTCTGGCGAAATACAAAGAAAGGCTGAACTACGAACTGAAAGTGATCAAAGAGACAGGCTTTGCAGGCTATTTTCTGATAGTTTCCGATTTCATCGGTTATGCGAAGTCCCAGGACATACCGGTCGGCCCGGGAAGGGGCTCAGCCGCGGGGAGTCTCGTTGCCTACTGTCTCGAAATTACCAACATAGATCCAATCAAGTATGACCTCATATTCGAAAGGTTTCTCAACCCGGAGCGCATCAGCATGCCCGATATCGACGTCGACTTCTGTATAGAAGGCAGAGAGCGGGTCATTCAGTATGTCACCGAGCGGTACGGTAAAGAGAATGTCGCCCAGATCATCACGTTTGGTACGATGAAGTCGCGCGCGGCAGTGCGCGATGTGGGCCGGGCCCTCGGGGTTCCTTACGCTGAAGTCGATAGAATTGCAAAGTTGATTCCCCCGGCCCTCGACATGACCATAGAACAGGCCCTTCACGACGAGCCCCGCTTGAAAGAGCTATACGAGAAGGACGCGGCCGTTACCGAACTCATCGACAACGCCATGGTCCTGGAAGGACTCGCGCGACATGCCTCCACGCATGCCGCCGGGATCGTGATATCGAATAAGCCTCTGGTTGAGCACCTGCCTCTCCACCGCGGGAGCAAGGGTGAGACCGTCACCCAGTACCCGATGAAGTCGATAGAAAAAATAGGCCTGATAAAGTTCGATCTACTTGGGCTGAAAACCCTCACCATCATCGACAACGTCATAAAAATGCTCAAGGCCCAGGGGGTATCCCTGGACATCACCAACCTCCCGCTTGATGACACCAAGACCTATGAGCTGCTCTCCTCAGGCAACGCGTCCGGTGTATTCCAGCTTGAAAGCAGAGGGATGCGGGACCTGCTCACCAAGCTCAAGCCATCGAAGTTCGAGGATATCATAGCCCTCATCGCCCTCTACCGGCCGGGACCGTTGATGAGCGGCATGATGGAAGAGTTTATCAGAAGGAAGAACAACCCTGCCCTCATCAAGTACGAAACGGGGTTGCTCGAAGATGTCCTCAAAGACACGTACGGAGTGATTGTCTATCAGGAACAGATCATGAAGATAGCGTCACGTCTGGGCGGTTTTTCCCAGAGCGAAGCCGATGCGTTGAGGAAGGCGATAAGCAAAAAGGTTCCGGAGCAGCTCGAGAGCTACCGTGAGCAATTCGTTCGAGGGTGCGCCGCGAACAGCGTGAAGGCGGATGTTGCCGCGAGGATATACGACGTCATTCTTCGATTCGGCCAATACGGTTTCAACAAATCTCACAGCGCGGCCTATGCGCTGGTGGCCTATCAGACCGCGTATCTCAAGACCCATCACTACCTTCCCTTCATGTCTGCGATTCTCACGAACGAGGTGAACGATACGGACAGCTTGATACGCTATGTTGCGGAATGCAGAGAGAGTGGCGCCACTATCCTGCCGCCCGACGTGAACGAAAGTGATAAACCATTTACCATAGTCGATGGTAAAATAAGATTCGGTCTTTCCGGAATCAAGAACGTCGGCGATGCAGCGCTGGACAGCATTTTGAGCGTCAGACTCGACGCAGGTTTCTTCACTTCTTTCGTCCACTTTTGCAGCCTTGTCGATTCCAGAAAAGTAAACAAGAAAGTTGTGGAGAGCCTTATCAAGGCCGGTTGTTTCGACAGCATGGGCATCAGCCGCACGCATCTACTGGCCATGGTGCGGGACCGATGGGACCGGCTGCAAAAGAAGAACGGAGCCAACGGCCATCAAATGGATATGTTCGGCGCCGGCTCCGGTGTCGAAGTTGAAGAACCTGTGCCGGCGGGGGATGAACTCCCTTACGACGAGATACTCAGGGGAGAGAAGGAGGCCCTCGGCTTTTATTTCAGCCAGCACCCGCTTACCTCCCTGTCGGCGGAGATCAAGCGCATTACCCAGCATGACACCGCAAGCATTAAAGAGCAGGACCTTTCGGAAGACGTGAGTATCGTCGGCATAGTCAACGGTTACAGGGAGATTGCTACTAAGAGGGGCGACCGGATGGCCTCCATCATGCTGGAGGACACAAAAGGTATTGTTGAAGTGATCATCTTCCCGGACCTCCTGTCAAAACATATCCTTCTCCTTAAGGGTGAAAATCCGCTGGTGATCTCCGGCTCCGTTGAAAAACTAGAGGACGGCACAACCAAGATCCGGGCCAAGCAGGTCGCACTCCTCGAAGATAACCTGAGCGAAATGCGAAAAACGGTTAAGGTGATGATCAACTGTCGACTGTTCAAGAGACAGGAACTTAAGAAATTGAAGGATGTGCTTTACAGTATCAAAGGCGATTCTAAAGTGCTGCTGGAGTTTAACCTGGCCGGGGATAGACAACCGCTCTCGCTTGCGGAGCTGAGAATCGATGCGTCGAAGCTTGACGTTTTGACCAGGCACTTTAAGGAAGGGGTCGCCGTAGAGGTGCTCGGATGAGACATTATCTCGACTTTGAAAAGCAGCTCGAACCTATAGAGAAAAGGATAGAAGAGATACGGAAGTTTCACGATGTATCAGATCCTCATTATGCTAAAGAACTCGTCTCCCTGGAGAAGAAACTGCCCAAGATCGAGCGGGATGTATACGGGAATATGACTAATTGGCAGCGCTCCCAGCTTTCGCGCCACTTGAGCAGGCCGCACACACTGGACTATATTCACCATCTATGCACGGACTTTGTCGAGCTGCACGGGGACAGAAAGTTCATGGACGATCCGGCTATCGTGGGAGGCCTCGCCCGCTTTGATAACGTTAATGTTGTTATTGTTGGCCATCAGAAAGGCAAGGATGTCAGGGGCATGGCCGACCGCAATTTTGGCATGGCAAACCCGGAAGGCTACCGTAAGGCGATGAGGTTGATGGAACTTGCCGACCGATGGAAAAAACCGCTTGTCACGTTCATCGATACCCCGGGGGCCTTCCCCGGCGTTGGCGCGGAAGAGAGAGGCCAGGCAGAAACGATCGCCTCGTCAATCTATTCCATGTTTACGCTCCAGGTTCCCATCATCGTGATCATCATCGGAGAGGGGGGGAGCGGCGGCGCACTCGCCATTGCGGTTGGTGACAGGATCCTCATGCTGGAGAATGCCACCTATTCAGTCATATCCCCGGAGGGCTGCGCGGCCATACTCTGGAAGGATGGCTCAAAGGGCTCGCTGGCGGCTGATGCGCTCAAGCCCACGGCTCAGGAGCTGATCAAATTGAAGGTGATCGACGCTATCGTCAAAGAACCTTTTGGTGGAGCTCATCGCTCCTGGGCAGAGACATTCGAGAACACCAGGGCCCTCCTCGCCAAGCATCTGAAGGAGCTTCTTGACATACCTCCGGAGGCCTTGAGAGACAAGCGGTACGGGAAATTCAGGGCAATGGGCGTTTTTGAAGAAAGATGATGAATGCAGGTAAGGGCAAGATCAAAGGTAAAGGTAAAGACCGAAAAACACAGGTAAGGACGAGATAAAGGTAGAGGCAAAGATAAAGCGCCGAAGGGCTTGTGTTTAAGTTCTTCTCTCAACCTTCGTTCTTGTTTTTTCCTCTACCTGCTGGTGTATTTACCTGTCCTTGTATCTTACCTGTTCCTACTCGCTCCAGCTTGACTTTTGCAATCCTCTGTCTGTGAATGCCTACTACCGTGAAACGATACCCATCATGGTAGACCATTTCTCCTCCGCGAGCTATCCCTTGTAGCTTTGACAGTACGAAACCACCTAGCGTCTCATAATCAGCAGACTCGGGCAGCTCCAGATTGAGAATGGTGTTCAAATCCCTGATGCTATAGGAGGCATCCACGATCATGGCACCGTCGGGGAGTCTCTCGATGCGGACATCGGTATCCGTCTCATCCATAATCTCGCCAAAAATCTCTTCCATGATATCCTCGAGAGAGACAATACCCACCGTCGTACCGTATTCATCGATCACCACGGCAAGATGCACGCGCCTCCTCTGCATGTCTTTCAGCAGCGCGCTAATCTTCATGGTATCGGGCACGAAGTAAGGCTTCTTAAGCACCTTCTCCAGATCGAACGGCTCGTTTGACCAGATGAATTTGGCAATATCTTTATGGTAGACAATTCCCTGGATATTATCGAGGTGGTCTCTATAGGCGGGATAACGCGAGAATTCGTTTTCAACAACATATTTGAGCACTTCTTCTCTGCTCTTCTCCATGTCAATAGCGTAGATATTGGGCCTGGCCACCATGATCTCTTTCACGGACCGGTCCACAAAATTGAAGACGCTATGTATAAGTTCTTCCTCCGTCCTGCCGAAAACGCCCTTTACCCGTCCTTCCTCGAGCAAGAGCTTGATCTCGTCCTCCGTGACAACCTCGTCTGCGAGCTTGAGGTGAAGGAGTCTCATCACGAGAGACGTAGATGCGTTAAGCAAACGGACCGGGAAAGAGAGTATCTTCGACAGGAACTCGAAGATAGGCACAATGCCAATAGCCATACGCTCGCGGTAATTGATACCCATATGCTTTGGAACGAGTTCACCCATTACGAGGAGCAGATACGTGAGGCAGAGAACGACGATGATGAGTGAGATGCTTTCCGAAAAGCGACCCACATAAGGGATTTCCCTGATCACCGGGTTCAGGAAGTGGACAGAGAGCACGCCCGCCAGGGCTGATGCCAGAGTGCCGAAGATGGTAATCCCGATCTGCACGGTCGGAAGAAACCTCTCCGGATTCTCCCGCATCTCTAAAAGCACCTCCGCCCTCTTGTCCTTCTTCTCCTTGAGCATGTCCTTGATCCTGCTCTTGCGGGAAGAGATTATGGCAAACTCTCCAGCGGAGAAGAAGCCGTTCAAGAGTACAAGGATAATGATTGCTATGATAGATAGGCTGAGGCTATCCATGAGATGTGAGACAAAGATCCTGTGACGGCTTGGTTGTTCTCAAACAACGCGTAGTCACTTGGAATCGCCAGGCCCCTTGGAATGCTCTTTGACCTGATGCATGAAGGCTTCCAATCTGGTTTGGACATTGGTTAATCCCTGTCCGTCGTAGGCAACGTTGAGAACGGGCACACCGTACTTGTTCTGTATAAGTTTCATGAGCGCACTCGATATCGTGCCGGGCATACAGGTGAACGGCATGGCATTGATGATACCGGAAGCGCCCTTACGTATGAAATCGATACTCTTGCCCACGCTGAGTACCGCTTCACCTTCGAAGCTCTCGTCGATATAAGGGCTGGCGTCGTTAATGACCTGCTTGACCCGTGGCTCTTCTCCATATCGCAGATATTCTGAAAATATCTCTTCCATGCGGTGCTCATCCTTCCGCTGGATGTGGTCGGTAAGCAACATGGAAAGCAGATTGGGCAGGCTTCTTTTTTGGGTACTCCTCTTCCTCCCCATATAGTTAACGTAGTTTATCCATTCAGTGATGGGTGCGAGCCAAGCCTCCCCGCCAAACTCCTCCACTTTCTTGACCAGATCGTCGTTGCTGAAACGGTTTGACCTGATATAAATTTCCCCGACGATCCCGACGATCGGTTTCGCCGTCTTTTTTGTCGGGATGGAGAGGAAGCGCTTTACCGCATGCTCCAGGGTCTCGAAGAGACCGTTATTGCCGCTTTCAATGGCCTTGCAGATACCGTTAAGCATCTCTTTATATACCTGCTCCGTCTGCCCGGCCTTTTCCTCGTACGGTCTTATGCCGTGCAACATTTTCAGGAGCAGGTCGGTTGATACGATTGCCCGCCACCCGAGTCGGGAGAACTTGCCGCCGACAATATTCAGTTCCTGGTAAAGCTTTTCATCCTGGTTAGGAGCATAGATGGGTACGTTCGCGTATCCTCGTTCGTCAAGGACCATCCTGTGCAAACGATGGTACTGTCCAAACCGGCATGGCCCCCTGCCTGACGGCATGAAGAAGGCGCTTGCTGTTGGTTCGAACCCTTCTTTATTCGCGGTCTTGAGCATGTCGCCCGTGGTCAGGATACACGGATAGCACTCTTTACCGATCGTGTATTTGCGCCCCAACTGCACCGTCTGGTCGTCCGACTCTTCCATCACCTCTGCCTCAGCGCCTGCAGCTCTAAAAGCGCTGACAAACGGGAATGAATGGTCCGACATGTAGGGTATATATATTTTCCGGGTCTTCTTGCCGATATAGAAGACCGGCGCGGCCTTTTCTTTCTCTACCCACTCTTTTCTGGCGTTCTTGATGCTGTCGAAGTAAGCCTCCAGACGCGTAATGACTCCGGCATCGCCGCTATGTTCATCGATCTCCAGCTGTAGAAAAGGCTTACCCTCCATGATCTTCTTGAAGAAATGCGTAATAAAGGAGTCAGGGCCGCAGCCGAAGTTGGTTATGTATATGGCAAAAAGATTGGGATGAGAGCGGACGATTTTTGCCGCCCTGAGTATCTTCTGTCCGTAGCCCCAGTACATCTCCGTAAGATCCTCGTCATCAGGGACACTGGAGAGTGGCAGCATATCAAGAGGTACTACCGGGACTCCAAGGTCAAGGAGTTTCTTGTGCACATTCAGGTTCGCTCCGGGGTCCATACTGTTGTACGGCCTTCCAATAATCACCATTGCCTTTTCAGCACCCTTTATCCGGGAGAGAAAATCGGCACCGGCACGAAGGCATTCGCCGTAAAATAAGTCCTGAACGGAATTGGCAATATGAAACGCCCGCTCCACCTCTTTCTTGGATCTGCCGAGGGATTTGCCGAATGAGACGAGATTCTTAAGGGCGATTTGGGCTCCCTGGCCGAAGCGCACGATAGGGGACTCAAGTTTTACACCCATCGCTTCAAAGTCGATCGAGGCTTTGACCGTGTATGGCAGCGACTGGGCGTACGGACAGGTGAAGTTGGTCTCCACCCCTTCCGACGGTTTTTTGAGATCGATGATGCTCGGTATGAATATCCTTTTGGCGCCCTTGGCAATGAGATTGAGGATATGGCCGTGAGCGAGCTTGATGGGAAAACATGATTCAACAATGATGTTCTCTACACCCTCTTTGATCACCTTTTTATTGGTAGCATCGGAGAGCAGAACGGAAAAGCCGAGTTCGCCCAGGAACGCCTTCCAGAAAGGCAGGAGTTCATGCATATTGAGGATTCTCGGGATGCCGATCGTCTCACCTTTGGCTTGCGTGATTGGCGTATACTCCTTGTAAAGCTGATCCTCCCTGAACTTGAACAGGTCCGTGATATCCTTCTTCTGGACCTTCCTTACAACGTCATACTTCTCACACCTGCTCCCGTAATAAAGAGGCGTCTCTCCCTCGCACATTACCTTTCTGATCTCACAGAGGTTTTCGCAGCCCTTACACTCAAAGGTATCTATTGTGTACTGCCGTTTGCTCAGATCAAAGCCCTTGAAGGTACTTTTCTCCCAGGTCCTCTCTTTCATGGCAAGAATAGCGACCCCGATGGCTCCAGTGACGTCATGGTGCGAAGGAACGGTGATCGGCTTTCCGACCACTCGTTCGAAGGCGGCAACAACGCCTTTATTAAAGGCCGTTCCTCCCTGGAAGAAGATCCTGTTTCCGACCCTCCGGTCACCCACCACTTTATTCAGGTAGTTCAGGACTATGGAGAAGCAAAGCCCCCCCGCAATGTCCTCTACATCGGCACCGGCCTGTTGGTGGTGGATCACGTCCGATTCGATAAATACGGTACAGCGCTCCCCCATTTTGATGGGCGTATCGGATTTGAGCGCGAGGTCCGCGAACTCGTCCTTGATAGAGAGACCGAGTCGCTCCGCCTGCTCCTCAAGAAATGAGCCCGTGCCCGCTGCGCAGGCCTTATTCATCTCGAAATCTACGATCACCCCGTTATCTATGCTGATGTACTTTGAGTCCTGCCCGCCGATCTCAAATATGGTGTCCACTTCAGGATCAATCTCAATGGCAGCCTCTGCCTGGGCCGTTATCTCATTCCTGACAATGTCCGCCCCTATGAAATCAGCCGTGAGATAGCGTCCCGATCCGGTCGTTCCCACACCCACGACCTCTATGAGGTCGCCTATTTCCTCCCCCATCTCCGCCAATCCCCGCTTGACCGCCTCGAGCGGTCTTCCACCCGTCATGAGGTATCTTTTTGCAAGCACATTTTTCTGCTCATCGATGGCGACAAGGTTGGTGCTGATCGATCCCACGTCCACGCCGAAATAAGCCTTAACCTTCTCTTTCGGCCTCTTCACATCGTATCTGATCTCTCTGTTCTTTTCGGAAAGTACAAGCGGCTCGTAAGCATCGGCCTGTTCCTCCTGGGCCAGATAGCTGTCTACGTTCTTTATGCCTTGATATTCCCTTCTGATCCGCGGTTCATCCAGCACGGCATAGACCGCGCCGAGTGCGCCCATGGACGTGAAGCGTTCAGGCACAATAAACTGGCTCTCTTCCACGGAGAAGACTTCTTGTATCGCCTTACGCATGCCCGGATTAGCGGCTACGCCGCCTATGAACGCGAGGGGCTTGGCTACTTCCTTTCCCTTGGCTATGTTGCTCTTAAAGTTTCGCGCCAAAGCATAGCAAAGACCCGCTACCAGTTCGTAATCGGGCGTCGCGATCTGCTGTAGATGGATCATATCCGATTTTGCAAAGACCGTGCACCGTCCGGCAATCCGCGGTGTGTTTTTGGACTTGAGCGCAACCTCGCCGAACTCTTCGATCGTGAAGCCGAGGCGAGACGCCTGCTGGTCCAGAAACGACCCGGTTCCCGCCGCGCACAACGTGTTCATTGAAAAATCTTTTATCTTGAGGGTGCCACGCTGAGCGTCTCTTTCAAAGATGATATACTTCGAGTCCTCTCCTCCGAGATCGATCACGCTCCCGACATGCGGATAGAGCGTCTGAAAGGCCTTGGTGAGAGCTATGATCTCGTTGGTGAATGCAGCGCCGACAAGCTCGGCGAATTTCCTGGCTCCGACCCCGGTAGTGGCCACATACTCAATCCGGGCGCCGTGCTTCGTCGTAAGCTCCTCAAGGACCTCTTTCGCAGCTTTTATAGGTTTGCCTTTGTGGCGGATGTATCTGTCTTCCACCACAAGCCCCTTGTCGTCAATGAGTACCACGTTGACGCTTACCGAACCAATATCAAGGCCGATCCTGAACATCCAAATCCCCCCGCAAACGCATTGATTTTAGGCCGTCCGTGTGTTAAATACCTAATAGGATATCGATTCGACTCATAAAAGTCAATGATGCGAAGGGCGGAGATACTAGTCAGAGGTCTGGTTCAGGGGGTTTCTTACCGCTATAATACAAAAAGGAAGGCGGAAGAATTTCATCTCACGGGCGGTGTGCGAAACCTGAGGGATGGCCGGGTAGAAGTTATCTGTGAAGGGGCCGACGAAGCTATCGGAAAACTGATCGAATGGTGTAAGCTTGGCCCCGAGGGAGGGGTTGTAGAGCATGTGGATGTTGCTTGGAAGGAATATACGGGTGAGTTCAAGGAGTTTAGTATCCTCTATTGATGACCTCTTTAAGCGCGTGTTATACCAATTCGCCTTCATGCGTATACCTTCGTTGTCGCTGCTTCCTTCCAGGATGCTTCCTTCCAGGATGCTTCGCTACCGCTATCGCTCTCCGCGACGTACTTCTGAGTACGCCCGGGTGCCCGCTTGCGGGTGGGGCTCCTCGCTGCCGCCCGGCGCACCCGGCCAAAGGCTGGGTCGTCCGCTTGAATACAAATTGGTATTAAGCCGATGAACATTCAAACCGCTTTTTACTTACCGGTCATTCTCTATTTCATCGCGACGCTCTGCTATCTTACCTATCTTGCCGGCAAGAAGGAAATCATCGAGAAGATAGGTTCTTACGTCCTCGCGTCCGCCTGCCTCGTGCACCTTGCAGCCACCCTCTTCAGGTATATTGAGGCAGGCTACACTCCGATAACAAACCTGCACGAGTCCCTTTCGTTTTTTGCCCTCTGTACCGCGGTCTTCTTTCTTTATTTAAGGAAGATATACAGGATCGCGGGGCTCGGGAGCATCGTACTTCCCGTCATATTGGTCATGGTTATCTGGGCGCTCACCCTGCCTTCTCCCATAAAGCCCCTACCTCCCGTGCTTCAGAGCTACTGGCTCCCCATCCATACCGGTTTTGCATTCATCGGCGACGCCATTTTTCTTGTGGGGTGTCTCGTTTCGATCCTCTATCTCCTTGCGGAAAGGGATATCAAGAGAAAAAAACTCCACACTATTTTTGGAAGCTTCCCCTCCCTTGAGACGCTTGACGGGATAAACTACAGGTGCATGTCCTATGGCTTCCCCTTTCTCACGATCGGTATCATAACGGGCTCAATCTGGGCTCAGTCCGCCTGGGGTTCTTCCTGGAGCTGGGATCCAAAAGAAACCTGGTCGCTTATCACGTGGATTGTATACGCTATCCTGATCCACAACAGGCTGACCATGGGATGGCGCGGCAGAAAAACGGCATACCTGATGATCCTTGGGTTCATATCAGTGGTCGTGACCTTCCTCGGCGTCAATCTCTTTATTGGAGGACTCCATTCCTACATCTGAAAGCAATGCTGCCTGCTTTGCCGTAGTGGGTGTGAGCCACAGCACAGCTCCTCTTGATGTGAGGGAAAAGCTCCACATCGCTGAAGATGCAATTCCCGGCTTGCTTCAAGACTTGAAAAACGCCGGTGCCGCGGAAGTTGTGATACTCTCGACCTGTAACAGAACAGAGATATACGCAGGCGGCGCCTCCCTGGAGGAGGCAGTACATGCCGTCAATGAAACGCTGGAGAAGAACCTCGGCATCACCAGGGAGTGGCTGCATAATTACTCCTACACCCTCAGTTTTGAAGACGCTTACAGGCACCTTTTTCTTGTCGCATCAGGCCTCGATTCCATGGTAGTCGGTGAACCGCAGATTCTGGGACAGGTGAAGGATGCATACAAGCAAGCCGCACTTGGTGGGGCAACGGGCCAGCTTTTCGAAAAGGTTTTCAATCGCGCCTTTCAGACGGCGAAGAGGGTAAGGACGGAAACCAGGATCGGCTACAATCCCGTCTCCATCAGCAGCATGGCAGTGGAGCTCGCGCGAAAGATATTCGGCGAATTCAACCAGAAAAAGATCCTGGTGATCGGAGCCGGAGAGATGTGCGAAATTGCCCTCAAACATTTCAAGAAGGAGGGCGTGCAGGAGGTCTATATCACGAACCGGACCTTTCAGAAAGCACAGCTGCTCGCCGAGGAGATCATCGGCACACCCTACCCTTTTGAGGAGATTCCCGAATTGCTCCTCAAAGTGGACATGGTTCTTTCATCCACGGGAGCGGACAGACCGATCATAGATAAAGACCTCGTAGTGACGGTCATGAAGAGGCGGAAACATAGACCGCTCTTCTTCATCGATATCGCGGTTCCTCGCGACGTCGAACCCGAGATAAACAACGTCGAGAATGTCTACCTGTACGATATCGACGATTTGAAAGGCCTCTCGCAGGCACATATGGCCGACCGCATCCAGGAGTCGGAGCATGCCCATGCCATCGTTGAGGGGGAGGTGGGCAAGTTCGAGGCATGGCTGAAGCAGCTCGACCTGAGCCCCGTCATTACCCAGGTCCTGGATAAGCTCGAGAAAGTCCGCGCAGGAGAAGTGAAGAAGGCAGCACAGCGCCTGAAAGACGCCGACGAGGAGACGCTCAAACAGATGGAGCTGCTCTCAAAAGCTATCGTCAACAAGATAGCCCACCCCCACATTATGATGATCAAAAGAAATGGGAGCCCCCTCGTGCTCGACGTGATGAAAAGCCTGTTCCAGTTTGAGGAGGAAAATGAAAAAGAGATGGATACTGGGGACAAGGGGGAGTAAGCTTGCCCTCAGGCAGACAGAGATCGTAATCGGCAGGTTGCACGCGCTCTATCCGGACCACCAGTTCGTAGCAGAGATCATCAAGACGACTGGGGATACCATCTGGGACAAGCCGCTTCATCTGATTGGCGGGAAAGGGCTCTTTGTTAAAGAGATTGAAGAGGCGCTTCTGGCAGGCAGGATTGACATGGCTGTCCACAGCGTGAAGGACATGCCCGTTGAACTTCCTGAAGCGCTCGTGCTCGGTGCGGTTCTGGAGCGGGAAAATCCTCGCGACGCGTTCATATCGGTCACACACGGGAGATTTGCGGACGTGGGGCCGGGCGGAAGAATCGGTACCGGAAGCCTCAGACGGAAGGCCCAGATTCTCAATCTCAACAAAGAGCTTGAAGTTGTACCCATCAGAGGCAATGTGGACACCCGGCTGCGCAAGTTGCGGGAACAGGGCCTGGACGCGATTGTTCTCGCCTGTGCCGGCGTCAAGCGCATGGGCTTTGCGGAGCACATCAAGGAAGTCCTATCCTTCGAGATGATGGTGCCTCCCTCAGGACAGGGGGCCATAGGCATCGAAACACGCGATGAGACTCAGCTGCTCGATCTTCTCAGGCCACTTAATGATGAGCAGACTATGTTCGAGGTCTCCGTGGAGAGAAGGCTGCAGGCGCTCATCGGAGGCGGCTGCAGTGTGCCTCTCGGCATCAACGCCTCTCTTTTTGACGGGAGATTGACCATCCACTCCGCCTTCGGCACCGAGGAAGGAGAGCTTCTCGTGAAACAGCGGTTAGACGGCCGCCCGGACGAAGCCGACGCGCTCATAGCCGCAAGCCTGAAACCAATACAAGAGGCGCAGGAGAAGCTGGGCCCGGGGTAAGTAAAAAAGGCCCGGGGCATGACGGGTCAAGGGTCAGGGGTTACGAGACGTCATGAAGGGCTGACCGGTCCATCTGGTCTGTTTTGGCGAGATAGACCAGACGACGAGACAGACTAAATAGACCTGTCTTTTATGACTACTTTGTTATCTGTCAGGGAGACCGATTCTATCTCGGCGTCGTAGACCTTCTGTTCCCCGAAGATCGTTTCAAAACGGAGCCCTTCATCCTCCTGCTCGATTAAGTAAACATCTTTGAGAAGGAGAATCTCCTCTCCACCTTCCTGCTTGAACACCTTTACTTCACACATCGTTCGATCCCCTTTTCCACTTCGTGAACCAGAATGTCTATCATCTGCGGGATGGAAAGGCCCGGCGCTCCTATCACAACCAGGTTGCTTTGGGTCACGGGTAGGATATATTTTACTGCCTCGGAGTCCGCCACTGCCTGCGCCATCCTCGGTGTAAACTCCCCGAGCATGGAGTTAGCCATGAGAATATTGATCGTCCCAATCACCATATCTGCCTTCGGCAGGGTCGTTACCATTGCATTCTCGCCGGATGCCCCTTTGTTTGCACGGGCCTTCATCATATTCTGCGTTGCCAGGGAGTTGGTGCCAAGCGCGATAATCTCCACGTGCTCCTTAAGGCGCTCTTTCAGCCTGGCAATGATCACGCTGCCTATTTTGCCGCCCTGACCGTCAACAACACAGATAATCACACAACCCTCGACAAATGCCTATCTGGTTTCTCTCGTTTCTTCTGGACCCTGGCCACTGGACCCAGGCCCTGCTTTCAGACATACATGATAAGCAATTTCGAAAGATATTGGAAATGAAAAATTCAGGTTTGGCACTACGTTGAATCTCCCTGAGTACATTCCCCGCGGCTTGTAACGTATGCCGTCATTCCGGCGGAGGCCGGAATCCAGAAAGCAGACTGGATGCCGGATCAAGTCCGGCATGACACACTATACCCCGCTGCTTGCGGCGGGTTGGTCTATGATAATTTCCTGACCCTCGCCTCCTTATCTTTTCCCAATGGACAAAGTTCACATAAGAGCTTCTTCTTGCAATACCTCTGGCACAGCAAGACAATGAGGGCGTGAAACTCATTGAATAGATGCGTATCGAGGGGCAAATGCTTCATGAAGAATGATTGCACGTCATCATAGGTGTGCGCCCGGGTGTGCTTTCGGGTATACAGACCATGATTTCTCAAAAATCTGAACGTGTAGGCATCAACCACGAATATCGGTTTACCCACCGCATAAAGGAGGATGCTGTCCGCCGTTTCGGGTCCAATGCCCCGGACAGCCAGGAGCTGGCGCCGCAAGGCCGCTGTTTCAATATGCCCCATATTATCAAGGCTTCCGTCATATTCATCCCATAGAAAATCGATAAATGCTTTCAACCGGGCAGCTTTGATGCGATAAAATCCTGCGGGTCTTATGATTTGAGCCAGAACTGCCGTATCTATCGATCTCAGCCTTTGCGCGTCGAGCAGCCCGTTTTCCCGCATGTTGGATATGGCCTTCTCCACGTTCGTCCAGGCGGTATTTTGTGTCAGTATGGCTCCCGCCGCCACCTCTAGTGGTGAATCTCCAGGCCACCAATGCCTGGGGCCAAGAGCACGAAGCAGCATGTCAAATATATTGAGAAGAGAGTGCATCGTATCTTGAGGCCTACTGAACCCGTGCGGTTTTCTCAGCACGCCGTATCAGCCCGAATAAAACCCTGTCTATCTCGTCGATAAGGTTCTTAAATAGCCCGCCGTGGCTCTTCGAATTTGAGAAAAGCTCTGTCCTGATGCTTTCGACTGCACGGTCATTACATTTCTCGTAAGTGATATAGCCGCTCTGCATGGAAAGCCTTTCCAGGAAGAGAAGCCTCTTCGCATCATTAACAAAAGGACCGAGTTGCCTGCCTATGGTATCGATTGACTCTCCTAACTCAAGAGCCGCGGCGTTATCATTCAATACGGCAGAAGGCCTGAGTCTTATGATTTCGGCTATCTCTTTCACCATGGCATAGAGGGTGCAGTATTCGAGACCCCTGACTCCTCGGCGCCATTGCAGGAGTATCCGGTTCCTCCAGAACCAGAGGAAATTTCTCATCCCGAACGAGATCAAGTCCTGAACCATTGCTTCGAGTTCGTAGACCTTGTCCACGGTTGCATCACGAGAAGATCCGGAATCAGCAGGTGCTCTCTCCCGATGGTTCCCGTGTCGGCCTCTTTTGGCTTTCTCACCTGCCAGATATTGCCATAGGTTTTTAAGGACGACTGATCCGTTATGGTCATCGGGCGTGTCGAAGTGGATGAGAGAAAGGATGACCTTGCCCTTCCCCAGTCTCCCCTCTAGTACTGCCGGCTCGTCACGCAATCGAGCCGGGTCGAGGTTGATCACATACACTTTTTCGAGTTCGGCCCAGCTGCCGTTCGACGCAATATCTCCGACGTTCAGGTCCGCGCTAAATGCATCTTGCAGCGCCTGACCGTACGTCGCGAGGACTTCAATGTCACTATGTTCGATTAATAGTTGGGAAGGCCACCAGGCCTGAAAGATATTCGATGAGACACCGCCTGGAACCGATCCCTCAATCTCCCGAAGGCCGTCCCACATGGGGTGTCCTTTCAGGTTGAGCCGTATCCTTCCGCTAAAGCTCGGGACCCGCTCCCTTGTCGGCTTCCTCTTCACATTGAGGAGCCCCATCCCGTCGATGGTCGCGAGACCGGCACCACCGCAGAAGCCGAGGTAGTTGCCTCCTGCCTGGACAAACCTCCGTATTTCCGAGACACCATCACTACCGAGGGCTTTCAGTTTGTTCGAAGCCCATCCTCCCGGCACGAAGAGCATCGAGTAGTCTTTGAGTGTCCCCTGTCTTATATCCTCCGAACCGATGAGATCAAACGGGAGACCGCTTGCCTGCAAGGCCTTGTAGGACATCAATGCCCAGAGAAAAGCTTCGTCCCATAAAAACGCAACCTTGCTCGGATGCGCGCTCTTAAGTTTTGAACTTCTTTTCATATCCCCTCGGCGTGATCATCCGGTCGTTCCAGAGAAAGGTCCTTGAATTGCCCACTATCACCGTCGTCCGCATGTCGATGTCGTAATCGAGCATCTTATTGAGGTCGGTAATGATGATCTTTTCGTCCTCCCTCATCGCTCCCTTGACAATCCCGACCGGCGTGTTGGGTAGGCGGTGTCTCAGAATAATCTTTCTCACTTTATTGATGTGGCCCGCTCTCCCCTTACTCTTAGGGTTATAGAGGACGATGACGAAATCGGCCGTGGCAGCGGCATCTATCCTCTTCTCTATGACTTTCCATGGAGTGAGCCTGTCGGAAAGGCTTATGGAAGCGAAGTCATGCATGAGCGGTGCGCCGAGCTTTGCGGCGCAGGCATTCAGCGCGGATATACCGGGTATCACCTCGACGGGTGGCAAGCGCGGTTCCCTGCCCTCTTCTTTCAAGAGTTGAAAGACCAATCCCGCCATAGCATAAATTCCCGGATCGCCCCCGCTTATCACGGCGACGCTCTTACCGCCGAGTGCCAGTTCCACCGCTTTCCTGCACCTGTCAATTTCCTGTGTCATCCCGGTCTCGAAAACCTCTTTACCAATGATCATCTTGCGGATGAGCTTGACGTAGGTAGAGTAGCCGACTATAACATCCGATTCCCTGATTACCCTCTGCGCATAGGGCGTGATATGTTCGATATTCCCCGGCCCGGTACCGACGACGTAAATCCTCCCTGTCGGCGTTAAGTTATCTTGCTCTTCTCTCCGGGCTCCCCGGACCGCGTGCCCTCTTATTTCCGCTGCCGCAACAGTCACGTTCCCTATCTTCTGTTTTTCGACGAGGAGGCGTTCCGCTCGCGCCCCAAGCAGGGCAGCGGGTTCAGCCACTGCCTTTGCGCCTGTCGCGCGGAAAGCAGCCTCGGATTCGGATATGCCGGCCACGCCGTTTAACTCCTCGGGACAAAATGAGAGAATGCTAAGTGAACTCTTCCGGGCAAACATTTTGACTCCGCCCTCATCGGCTTTCCTGTCTATCGTCGCTAAAGCGCGGATGGATGAAAAAGAAAGGTTATGTTCATCAAACGCTTTTCTCACCGCATTCCCGATCTCTTCCGCCGAAGTCCCACGATTACAGCCGATCCCGACCACAATATTCCTTGGTCTCAGATAAAGACCCCTCCGGGGGCCTAGTGATCGCCTGTTTGTAATGAGGATATCCGCCGATGCCGGATCAGATACCTTCACAAACCCGGCGGGGAGGCGCATCTCTATATCAGCATAAACGTTCAATCTTCCTTTGTTGATGAAACGCGTGCCGATCCGCGGCAGGAGCTTCCAGTCGTCGATTGAGAGCGCGTGAGCCCGTGCAAAAAGGTCGATGGCGGGGACTCCGTTCACATCAGATGCCGTGGTGATGATTGCCTTACCTCCCAGGAAATGGGCAATCTCCTCTGCCTTCTCGTTTGCGCCGCCGAGATGTCCGCTCACCAGACTGATCGCATATCTTCCCTTTTCATCGAGCACGATGACCGCGGGATCCGACTTTTTATCTTTCAACAGCGGCGATACGGTCCTCACCACGATACCCGCCGCCATGATAAAGATCAGGACCTTCTCTTCACTCCACGCTTTCCTCACTGCCCCTTTGGTGAACTTCATTATGGTGAGATCGGGATAAAGGCCCTTGATTCCGTGAGCAAGCAGGGAACCTTTGTCGGTTACATAGAAGGCAGCGACACTATTCCCGGTAACCATGCGTGAAATCCTTGCGGTAGAGCTTCGATGTTTTTCCCATGGGAACCGCGGAGGCCCTCAGAGATTCTCCAACATAGATCAGTGCCATTTTTCTTATACCCGCGTTCTTCACCTTCTCGACGATCTCCTTCAGCTTTCCCCTCACGATCTTCTGCTCGGGCCAGGATGCTCTCTCGATAACCACAAAGGGCGTCTCCTCATCATACCCCTCCAGGAGCTCATCTCTCACCTTTTCGATCATCCCGACGCTGAGAAAGATGACTATCGTCGCCCTGTGCCTCGCAAGCGTACTCAATCGCTCGGCATCGGGTACCGGGGTCCTCCCCTCCATGCGTGTAAATATCACCGTCTGGCTTATCTCCGGGATCGTCAGCTCCTGTCCCAGCGCCGCGGCGCCCGCCATGGCAGAAGAGACGCCGGGGACCACTTCGTATGCTATTTTCAACTCGTTGAGCTTTTCGATCTGTTCGGATATGGCGCTGTAAAAGGACGTATCGCCCGTGTGGAGCCTCACAACCAGGGCTCCTTTTTTTATGGCGCTCTCAATAACCTCTATCATCTCTTCAAGGGTCATCCCGGAGGAATCAAAGATCTCGGCCTTAAGACCCTTGAGGAGAGCGGGGTTCACGAGGCTTCCCGCGTAGATAATCGTGTCGGCGCTCCGGAGAAGCTTCCTGCCTTTTACGGTGATCAGCTCGGGGTCTCCGGGACCAGCCCCCACGAAATAGACGATCGCCTTTCTTTTCATTTTCTCACAATCACCATCGAAAAGTAGTTCAGATCTTTCTCTTTCAACGTCGTGATGTCCCTTGCTACCTTCTCGTCTTCCATACCTGCCCTGGAGACGTAAACAGCGTTCGCGGTGAGGTGCAGTTCGTCGAGTATCTCCAGAACCTTGTCAAATACCCTGTGAACCTTCATGAGCACGATGGTGTCGAATGTCTCGAGTATCTCTCTCAGGTTCCCCAGATAGGTCGCGGGAAGTAGCGCAATCTTCTCGTCCGCGAGACCGAGAGATATGCCGGCCCGCGCCGCAGAAGCATTTATGGATGATACACCCGGGATGATCTCGACGTGGAGGTCCGGATTGACTTCGAGCAACCTGTCATACAGATAGAAAAAGGTGCTGTAAATGGTGGGGTCGCCTATGGTGATGAAGGCCATGTCAATGCCCTGATTTAACCGGGCTGAGACAGCCTTTACCGTCTCAGCCCACTTGGGATCGAGTTCGTTCCCATGGTCCGGATTCTTCGTCTTCTTCATCGGGAAGTATGCTTCGATGATCTCTTTGCCCTTCAGGTTCACGATCCGCTTCACGATCGAAAGGGCGAGGCTGTTGCCCTCCTCCCGCCCCTTCGGCACGCAGACGCACGAAACCTCATTGAGAATACGCATACCTTTTATCGTCAGCAGTTCCGGGTCTCCCGGTCCGACGCCGATCACGTGGAGCTTCCCTGATCTCATTTTCTCTCCCCCCTGATGACGGAGATCTGATTCAGGGCACCTATATGCCTCTGACCACTCACCACCTTCGACCTGGAAATGGAGACTTGCGAAATATCCACGGCAAAGCCGCTTTTTTCGAGAAGGAGCACGGCTTCGTTCAGGGTTTCCACTTTCACCGCGTTGATAACGATAATCCCTTTGGGCAGCCGCTCGTTGACGACGCCGATTATCCCGGGAAGCTGCCCGCCGCTTCCACCCACGAAGACCCTGTCTGGAGAAGGCAGGTCTTTCAACGCCTCCGGCGCTTCTCCGGTTATAATCGTCATAGTGGTGCAGCCAAATCGGACTTTATTCTCTTCGATGTTCGCAACCTGCTCTTCATCCCTTTCTATCGCATAGACCCTTAACCCGGGAGATAGTCTTGCCGCCTCAATCGAGACGGAGCCGGAACCTGCGCCGATATCCCACAGCACGCCTCTTTGAGGAAGCCTCAGTTTATGGACCGCCACCGCCCTGACTTCGTCCTTTGTGATAAGCCCCCTTGCATGTCTTATTTCCTTTTCAACGAGCCCGAAGTGCGGGAATCTATTTTGAAGGCCAACTTCCAAGGCATGCTGCTCATCTCCCGTATGTAAGAGAATCACGACGTTCGGATCCAAGAAGGTCTGCCCAACAATCTGCTCCGGCGTCCCGGAAGTAATTCTTTCTTCATTAGGGTAGCCGAGCCTTTCACAGACGAAGACCTTCGCGGAAGAAAGGTAGGGAAGATTCAAAAGCCGCCGTGCGATCTCGGCGGGATTGTTCTTGCTGTCCGTGAGGATCGCAATTTTTCCATGCTTCAGCAGGAGTGACGGGACCTCATTTATGTCGTGAGCAAGTCTCCTTCTCCTTGCCGGATCAATCCCTCCGTGGAGACTCATCAGGAGTGCATCGTCCCACGTCTCCTTGATCCTTGAGAAGGCTACCTGTATACTCGAGAGATCGGGTAGAATCTCAACGGAGTCCGGGCCAAACTCGGCGAGTACCTGTCTGCCGATGCCATGGAACATCGGGTCCCCTGAGCCGAGGAGCACGATGGTCTGCATCCCCAGATGAGAGCGAAGGAACTTCATCGTCTCACCAACCTTGTTGATCACGCGGACCTTCTCTTTGAAGGCCGGGTAGGAGTCATATTCCTTAAAGACTTCAAAGAGACGTTCCGATACCAGAATCGTGCCGGCGTCCGCAAGTATCTCTACGGACATTTTATTTAGAGGCTTGTAGCCGATACCAACAATGTAAATTTTATTCACTGTCCACCAGTATATCACCTTCGTATGATACGAGATGCGCGATCACGGGAATCCCGGCTGTGAGACCCTCCGCATATCGCTTTGCCGCTATGCAGACCTTGCGGAACATCGGCAGGGAAAGCCCGTATGTCACGACCAGGTAGTCATATATCTCCCGCGCCGTATTGAAATCGCGGTCCCGGGGAACGGCGATCCCCAACTCATTCAAGCGCTCGACTCCTTTTCTTAGGTTGATTGCTCCGTGTCGCACGTGCGTCTGCGGCGTCGACATCAAGATCTTCAGCATTTTCGCCCATTGTGCGCTGACATGTACCTTCTTGAACGCATACTTCCTTGCATCCGTGAGAGAAAACTCGACATAATCCCCCATCATCACGTAGGCCTCTTCGGCAAACGCATACCTTTTCATGTGGGCCTTTTCCGAGACCCTACCCACGGAGAGGACTATTTCCGCGATTCCCAAGGCCTTCGCAACATCCATGGAAGCGGTGATGGTCGACGTCCATGCCTCTGACGACAAAGGGCGCACGATGCCTGACGTGCCAAGTATCGATATCCCGCCCAGTATGCCGAGCCTTGCATTGAGCGTTTTTTTTGCCAGCTCTTCCCCTTTCGGCACCGAGATGGTTATCTCGACGCCCCGACTCCCCGCCAATCCGCCGTCCCCGGAGAGTGCCTCCTGCACCGCCTGTCTGATCATGCTCTTCGGTACCGGAGTGATCGCCGGTTCGCCGACAGAGACCGAAAGGCCCGGCTTGGTTACTTTTCCTACACCCTGTCCGCCCCTTATCACGACGACCTCGTAGCCTGCCTCGGCGGTCTCCATGATCCTTGCGGACGCCCGAATCGTAGCGCCGTTCGTTACGTCCGGATCATCTCCCCCATCCTTAGTCACCGATGCCAGGGCAACGGGACCAGAGTCTTCCCGCGTGACCCCATAAAGACGGGCTGTAAATTGAACCCTGCTTCCATCCGGAAAGGGAATCTCCACCGTCACGTTCCCAAGGTCCCACTTCTCCGGGTGAAGCAGGAGCATCACCGCGGCCTTTGCGGCTGCGGCTGCACAGGCGCCCGTGGTATATCCGGACCTCAGGCTTCTACCGCTCGATGCCACGTCTCGCTTTTGTCCCTTTTTCCCGGTAATGTTTGATCACTTTCATTTCCGTCACGAGGTCCGCCTTCTCGATAACCTGTTCCTCTGCGTACCTTCCTGTAATCACAAGCTCTATTGCTTCCGGTTTCTTCTCCATGATGTCGAGAAGGTCGGCCAGGTCGATGAGACCATACCGCACCGCCACATTCACTTCGTCGAGAACTACGATATCATATTGGCCTGAATCCATGACCTTTCTAACCTCGGCCAGACCCTTCTGGGCGGCCTTCGCATCAGATTGCGTACTCTTCCGCCTCAGGATCAAACCTTCTCCGTACTGTTTTACGGTTATCAGGTCCTGGAGCCGCTCTTCTATTATGCGGTGTTCGCTGCATCTCTGTTTCTTTATGAACTGCGCGACGAAGACTCTAAGCCCGGCACCTGCCGCCCTTAATGCGAGCCCCAGGGCCGCGGTCGTCTTGCCCTTACCGTCCCCCGTGTAAACTTGTATATATCCCTTTTTCATTTGCCGCCACGCCTCTCCGGTGCCGAAGGGCCTTCCAAAAGACCCACGGTTCGCAGAATCTCCCTTCGCGCCTCTCCGATGGTAAGAGGAATCTTCGCAAACGGTATGTTGTCTTCATGCTTCAGCTTATAGATGAGCTCCGCGATCTGAGGGAGGCGGAGCTTTACCTTCGACATCTCTTCAGGCGCGGTAAAGACCTGCTCCGGGGGTCCCCCTCTGACGATGCTGCCCTTACTCAGAATGTAAAGCGTGTCGAGAAAGAGCGGCACGAGATCGACATTGTGGGTCGCCATGACGACTGTCACGCCTTTTTCCCTGTTCAATCGCTTAAGGAGATCCATCATCCGGTATTCACCCATGGGGTCAAGACCCGCGGTCGGCTCGTCGAGGAGCAGTATCTCGTGTCCCATCGCAAGGAGCCCCGCAATGCAGATCCTTTTCTTCTGGCCGAAACTGAGGTTGTGGATCGACTTTCCCCCATAGTCCTCCATCTCAACATCCCGGAGAGCGCCTCTCACCCTCCTTGCCACTTCTTCTTCTTCGAAACCCATATTCAGAGGGCCAAAAGAGACGTCTTCGAATACACTGGGTGCAAACAATTGTTCGTCGGGGTTCTGAAATACCAGGCCGACCTTCCGGTAAATCTCCTTCGGCGAAAGTTTCCGTATGTCCGCCCCGTCGAGATGAACGCTCCCTTTGAAATCCTTCATCAGTCCGTCCATGATCTTAAGCAGGGTCGTTTTTCCGGAGCCGTTCGACCCCAATATACCGGCGAACTCCTCTTTCCTGATATCAAGATTGATATTGGAGACCGCCCTCGTCCTGTCGGGATATTGAAAGGAGTCTATCCTTACCGCCAGTCTTATTATATCTTCCATGCGAGCCCCATGATCACGATCAGGAAAATTGATACGATCACTTCGGATGGCTTGAAAGGCCTGTGCTTCAAGACCGGCATATTGCCGTCGTAACCCCTCTGCGCCATCGCCACCGCGGTATTCTGGCTGTGCTCGAAGGCCTTGAGCGTCAAGGAGCCCGCAAGAATGCCGAAGGAACTGAGACCACGCCTGATGTTCGAATAGCCGAGCCTGTTCTTTTGCGCATTATAGATGACCATCGCATCTTCGAAAAGCATGAAAATATACCGGTAGGCAAACATCAATATCTCTATCAGCCCTTTCGGAACCCTGAACCACGAAAGCGCGGCGATCACATCGGTGAATGGCGTGGCAAAGCCGAGCACCGTAATCACTGAGACTGCGCCGACTATCCTGGACGCGATCATCAGACCATCGATAAGACCGTCCTTATATGCGGATATGCTGACCCCGAAAAGAGAGACGGAGAAGAGCTCATCGTGGCCTGCAAAAAACATCTTGATGACGATCAGAATAAGTGCGACGAGAGCCGGCTCGGAAAACCTGAGGACGAAGAGCTTCAAGGGCACTCTCATCCAGACGCAGAGAAGGAGACTCGCCATTCCCACGAAAAGCGGGAAAAGAAATCCATGGTACGTCAGGACCATCACAAGGAGTCCGGATGCAACTAGGAGCTTCAAGCGTGCATCCGTTCCGGCAAGCATGTGCGCTGTCTTGAACTCCTCAGAGAATAAGTGCATCTTCATTCCCTGCTTTTCGGTTTTCGTTCAATCAGAACTCTCCAGTAATATCCTGCCGCAAATCCGCCCACGGCACCCGCTGCGAGGAAGACAAAGAGAAGAAGGTCCCCCTGGTCCGTATTGATCAGACTCGCTTTCGCCTCTCTCCCATGCTCTTTTGCGAACTTCTCGACCACTGCCTTATCTACCCCGGACCACTTCTCCTCAGCACGGAGCTCCGATGGATGCATCATAGAACCAAAACCAAATATCAGCAGAGCAATGAGAAATGGACAGCTCCTTAATTGCATGGGACACTCTCTTCAGGCTCTATAAGACGCATTTTGACGAGCAGGTCAGGTCTCTTTCTATGGAGAAGGGAAATCATACCCGCGGTCATCATACCTTCAAGGATCCCGAGGGGAAGCTGCGTCGGGATGAAGGCCACCATGATCTTCAGAAAGAGAGGCAAAAGCGGGGCATCTCCCCTTATGCCCGCGGCAAGCTCAAAGGAGGTTGTGACGTAGGTCGCCCAGTCAGCGAGGATGCCCGCGATAAGGGCCGCGGCGGCAAGGCTCACCTTGAACCTCCTTAACAGCCTGAAGACGACGAAACCGGTGAACGATCCCATGACGCCCATCGAAAATATATTTGCTCCGAGTGTACTCAATCCGCCGTGGGAGAGGAAAAGCGCTTGAATGAAGAGCGCAGCGGCGGCAACGAGGACGCTTATCGCGGGGCCGAGCAGTATGGCTGATATGCCCGTCCCGCAGGGATGAGACGCCGTACCCGCTACAGGAACAGGTATCGGCATGCATGAGATGATGAAGACCGCTGCGGTTAAGAGTCCGACAAGAGGTTTGAAGGAAAGGTCCCCTTCGGAGGCCTGTCCCAATCTGCGTAAGCCATAAGCCACAAAGGGTGCGGAGGCGAGAAACCAGAAGGCGGCCCAGCCATAAGGGAGTATCCCTTCCGAAATATGCATGGCATGGGCGTCAGAGACCGTGAGCAGCGAGCAGCCAGCCGCGAGCAATGTGGGCGCTAAAACTTTCCGGACGTTCATTTCTCCTCAGCCATTCTGAGCAAAGCATTGACTATTGCTACCGCAACAGGTGTCCCGCCCTTTCTGCTCAGGTTGGTTATAAACGGAAATTTCTGCGCGGAAAGCAGCATCTTCGATTCAAGGGCTTTCACAAAACCCACAGGAACTCCGATGACGAGAGGTGTGGGCCCTTGAGGAAACTCCTTCGCAAGAAGTTCGATCACCTTCAGAAGCGCGGTCGGCGCATTCCCGATCGCCACGATCCCAACGTTCCCTGCCGTTCCCGAAAGTCCCTTCTCCATCGCTATCTCGGCGCGTGTCCTTCCGCTTTTCGAAGAGGTTCCCGCGACCTCTTCATCGGTGATGTTGCAGACGACCTTCCCTCCCCATTTATCGAGCAGCCTCTTATTGATACCGGTTCTGACCATCTCAACATCGGTGAGGATGTTCGCACCTTTCCTGATCGCGGCGACGCCCGTCTCCACCGCATCCGGACTGAAGACAAGTGTTCTTCTGAACTCGAAATCGGCCGTCGCGTGTATGACCCGCTTTACGATGGGAATCTGCTCCGGTGGAAGATCAGCCAGGTCGACCTCATCGCCGATTATTTCGAAACTTCTCTTTTCTATATCCTCGGGAGCGTCAAATTTTACGGCATTGATCCTATCGATCACAATCTGCACAAGTTTGTCGTGCGTACCCAGGGGTTCGGTATATACGAATTCCACGCCGGGATACGTCGCCCGGGCTTCCGAGAGTATTGCCGGGATGTCCTTGGTCACATGCATGCCGGGACTGAGAAAGAAGGGGTGAACGATTATCCTCGATGCACCGCCTGCTATACATTCCTTGATGGCAGCGGTGATGTCAGGCTCCGCGAACTGCAGGTATGCAATCTTCACGCATCCGCTGTCGCACTCGGGATGGATCGTGTTGTGCAAAACGTTTGCGATAAGGTCGATATTGTTGGCCTCTTTCCTCGGGCTGCCGTGTCCTATGAGTAGGATGTGTTCCATCTGATATATCTCCCGGTTTATCCCCGCGTCTCCTTCGCATGATCGATAAATTTGCGTGCGATAGCTGGGTTGCTGCCAAAATGGATATGGATATAGCTGGCCAGGGTGTTCTTATATCGGTAGCCTTCCCGCTGGAGCGCCTGGCCGGATGCGTTCTCTACGGAATAGATCAGTGATATAAGAGAATTGTTTTCAGCACCATCCACTATTTCAGAGTAATGGAATTCGTGTCCTCTCAGCACCTCTCCCTTCTTTCCGATGATACAGTCTTCATCCACCAGGACCTGACGGTAGCCTAGCCTCGATTTTCCACTTTTCATGCGGGTCTCAAAGGGAAGGACGCCTGCCATTTCGAAGAAGGCACCTTCGAAATCATGGATGCCCTTGGAGAGATACATCAGACCGCCGCATTCCGCATAGAGGGGCTTTCCGGAAGTCCCCCAATCTCGCACGGAGCTGCGTAGCGAGACATTCTTCGATAGCTCCTCAGCGTAAAGCTCCGGATAGCCACCGCCGATGTAAACGGCGCCAGCCTCACCGGGTATCGCGGCGTCAACAAGGGGGCTGAAAAGGATTATCTTTGCACCGGCATTTCTCAAGAGGTCCAGATTGTCTTCATAATAGAAAGAGAAAGCCCGGTCGTAGGCAACAGCAATGACAGAAGAGCCGGGGTTTTGGGAAGCCATGCGATGAACGCTCTTTGTTTCAGTGTGCGGCGGCGCCTCTCTGTCCATTTGCATCAGCGTATCGATATCGACGTATTCCAGAACCGCGGATGCGAGCCTGCCAAGATTTTCTTCGGTGACCGGGTTTTCTTCGGCAACGAAGAGCCCTAGGTGCCGGTGGGGAATTTCGAAATGGAGATCCCTCGGCAGATATCCCAATACCCTTACATCGCGGATATCTGCGCAAAGACGGCTGTAATGGTTCGCTGACGCCACTCTGTTGAAAATAACGCCCGCCAGTATAACGCTCCGCTGACTCGCGTATTCGGAGAATCCTCTCACCAGGGCGCCCGCGGTCTCCGCCATCCCGTACGCATCAATAACGAGCACAACGGGGAGTTTCAGGCTTGAGGCGAGCGATGCGGTGCTCAGCGCACCGTCGTAAAGACCCATGACCCCTTCCACGACGGCAACGTCGACATCGGCCGAGTTCCTCGAGAAACAATCCGCAGCATAGGCTTCCCCGCACATCCACAGATCAAGGTTTCTCGATGGTTTCCCCGTAATGAGCCTGTGGAGTCCGGAGTCTATAAAATCAGGTCCTGCCTTGAACGACTGGACACTCAGGCCTTTCTTCTTCAGGGCCCCGAGTATGCCGAGGGTCACGGTCGTCTTGCCGCAGCCGCTGTGCGTTCCCGCTATCACTACACCCCGCATGCGGCAATCTCCGTGAGAAGCCTGATATTATCCTTCTTCGACTTCACCGCAACCCTGATGTATGTTCCGTCAAGGCCGGGAAAGTTAGAGCAGTCCCTTGCGAGTATCCCCTTCATTCTTAAGCATGATATCACTTCCTGCGCCTTTTTCATTTGAAGGAGGTAATAGTTCGCTGAGGATGGAAAATAGGTGATCCCGAGACGTGCAAACCCGGCCTCAAGGTTCTGCTTCTCCTCTTCAATGACCCGAAAAGTTTCGGTCTTATACGCTGCGTCGTCCAGGGCCGTAATCCCTGCTACCTGGGCAAGGCTATTGACCGTCCACGGTTCCTTGGCTTCCTTTACCGTGTCCAGCAATGAGGAAGGCAGAACCGCGTACCCGATCCGCAGCCCTGAAAGCGCGTAGATCTTGGTGAGTGATCTGAGGACGACAAGGTACGGATTGTTTTTCACCTCATCTATCACGGAAGCATCCGCACAGAAATCGATGAACGCCTCATCCACGATCAGCATACATTTGAATCTGGCCGCAGCCCCGGCGATCCGGAGCATGTCGTCTCTTTTGATCAGCATTCCTGTCGGGTTATTGGGGTTGCATAGGAATACCATGTCACAGGGCGCACAGAGGCTGTTTTCTCCGGCCATCGCACGAACCAGTGCTTCAGGATCTACGTCGAAACAGGCTTCCTTCTTCAACGCATGCCAGGCGATGTTTACCCCCTGGCTTCTTGTGCAGGCCCTTTCATATTCCGAAAAGGTGGGTGCGGGGATGAGAACATTCATCGGTCTCAAGGCCCTGGTGATGAGGTAAATAAGCTCCGTGCTGCCGTTTCCGCAGACGATCGACTCGGCATCTATGCCGACGTGTTCC
This sequence comes from Syntrophobacterales bacterium, assembly GCA_017881765.1. GTDB lineage: Bacteria > Desulfobacterota > Syntrophorhabdia > Syntrophorhabdales > WCHB1-27 > JADGQN01. The sequence continues at coordinate 32,405 of JADGQN010000003.1, forward strand.
GCTATCTTCAGCCGCAACCGTTTAGCATCAGGGTCAGGATAATTGAAGAGGCATTCCAGATTCTCTTTTATCGCCGAGCGCACGCTTACCGGCACGCCGAGCGGGTTGATCGACGCGCTGAAATCGATGATTCCGTTTTCAGCTATCCCGAGACATGCGGCGAGGAGATAGATGTTGCCGCCGTGGCACTCCGTCATCAGAGCATCCTCCCTGAAGATAACAGGATCGCCGCGACCCCGACGCCGAGCACGGACGTAACATAGGCTATTCTCATCGCATCCTCGGATGCCGCGAGATAATCTTCCCTTTCATTGTTGCCTATGTACGGTTTTTCAACGAGCATGCCTCCGTATGTTGACGGGCCGCCCATCCGTATCCCGAGGGCTCCGGCCATCGCGGCCTCCGGCACGCCGCTGTTAGGGCTCGTATGATTTCTCCCGTCCCTCCGCATCGTGTCAAACGAACGGGACGCGGCGCCACGGGCGCTCGCCCCCCTTTTGAAAAGCATGGCGACAAAGACCGAAAGAACGATGAGGAGTCCCGTGATCCTGGCGGGGATATAATTTGCCATATCATCAAGTCGCGCGGACGCCCATCCGAAATTGATGTAGGTTGGGCTCTTGTACCCCACCATGGAATCAAGCGTATTTACTGCCTTGTAAGCCATTGCCAAGGGAAGCCCTCCTATAACATAATAAAACAGAGGCGCGATAACACCATCGGACAGGTTCTCCGCGAGGGTCTCCATCACCGCTTCGAGAATCTCTTTTTCCGAAAGGTTCTCGGTGTCGCGTCCGACGATCATGCTCAGACCATGGCGGGCCGTGACGAGTCGCCCTTCCTTTATTGATGTGATCACGAGCCGCGCGGAATCGACCAGGCCCCTGACCGCGATCGTGGTGGCAGTGAGATAGACCAGGAGCATCATCCCGAGAATCACCAGCGTCCGGACTGAAGCCCGGAAGACGGCCTCCTGGATCATAAGGGTTATAACGAGCGTGGGTATGACGATCATCATCACCAATAGGACGCCGGCCTTCTTTTCTCCCGCGGGTGTCCTGTAATGCCTGCGAAGGCAGGCTTCGAAACGCTGGATGCTCCTCCCGATGATCCGGACGGGATGGGGCAACCATCTCGGATCCCCTATCGCAAGGTCGAGGAGGAAGGCGAGTATAAGCACCCAGGCCGCGCTCATATTCCACAGATCTCCTTCACGAACGCCATGTCAATATTTTCCCTCACCATATCCGCAAGACTATCGATCGCCCTTTCCTT
>JADGQN010000389.1 GCA_017881765.1 Syntrophobacterales bacterium
TCGAATGATCCACTGTTGCAAGGCCGTTTATTCTCCTATATCGACACGCAGCTTTCGCGCCTGGGTTCGGTCAATTTCCACCAGATCCCGATCAACGCGCCCAAGTGCCCGTTCGGAAACCAGCAACGCGACGGACACATGCAGATGGCGCAACCGACGGGCCGTGTTGCGTATGAGCCCAGCTCCTTGTCGGAAAACTCGCCACGCGAAACGCTGACCAAAGGCTTTCATAGCGCTACGATAACTGAAACCGGCGAGAAAGGCCGCATCCGTGCCGTGAGCTTCGCCGACCACTATAGCCAGGCGCGACAGTTCTATCGCAGCCAAACCGCATATGAGCAGGCGCACATCGCCTCGGCGTTAGTGTTTGAGCTTTCGAAGGTTGAACACATGCACGTGCGTGAGGCGATGGTCGGTCACCTGCGTCATATCGAAGAAGACCTCGCCAACCGGGTTGCCGCGGGTCTTGCGTTCGACAAAATGCCCGATCCGCCGGTGGCCGCAACGCCCGTGCAGGAGATGGCTCCTTCGCCCGCATTGCGGACCATCGGCAAGATGAAAGACACGCTCATGGGACGCGCGATTGGCATCCTGATCGCAGATGGTTCAGACGGCGCCGTCATCAAGAAGATTAAAAAGGCCGCGACCGATGCAGGTGCTACCGTGAAGATCGTCGCGCCCAAAGTGGGTGGCGCGAAGCTTGCCGATGGCTCGATGCTGGCGGCTGACGGACAACTGGCAGGTACGCCTTCTGTGCTCTTTGACGCAGTCGCTGTCATCCTCTCCGACGGAGGCGCAAAGGCACTGTCGAAGGAAAGCGCCGCGATCGATTTCGTGCGCGATGCCTTCGGTCATCTCAAGGCAATCGCGGCCGACAAAGGCGGCCAAGTGCTTTTGAAAATAGCGAATGTCGGACAAGACGCGGGCGTCATGGATACCAACGACAAAGACGCATTTATTGCTGCGGCAAAGACACGCCAATGGGACCGGGAAAAGTCCGTTCGAACATTGGCATAACGGCCAGTTCCATGGGGCTTGGAGTGCCAGGTATAAGGAGGTGAAGGTTTCAATCCTAACGCAAAAAGGAGGTGAGGGTTTGAGTCTGTAAAAGGCATCCAATCCTAACGTAAGGGAAAGGAGGTGAAGGTTTCAATCTTCAAAAGGCATTCAATCCTAATGTAAGGGAAAGGAGGTGTGTATGACTAAGAGGAGACTGCTTTTTATGGTATTGGTGGTAGCAGCCACCTTCCTTGTCAACGTCCCGGGGACTTGTTTGGCACAGTCCGCCGATAATACGGGAATCAACAAGCGCGACCAGTCCAAACAAGAACTCACCGCGGGTCAACAAGGCGAAACAAAACAGGATCGTGAGATCACTCAAAAAATCCGTCGAGCCATCGTCACTGACAAGTCACTTTCGACTAACGCTCACAATGTGAAGATCATTACGGTGGGTGGAATGGTTACATTGAAAGGCCCGGTCAGATCTGAGGAAGAAAAGAGAGCTGTCGAAGAGAAGGCGGCCCAGATAGCCGGAAAAGATAACATTAAGAGCGAAATAGGCATCGCTCCTAAAAAGATACGTAAATAAATAAAGGAGGTTAAGTTATGGCTAAAAACATAGCAGTTTATGGAATCTACCTGAACCGTCCGACGGTTGAACGGGCGGTCGACGCATTGAAGGAAGCAGACTTCCGCAACGCGGACATCTCGGTACTGCTCCCTGAGAGTGGAGGAACCAAAGAATTCGCGGTCGAGAAGGAAACCAAGGCGCCCGAGGGGGCAGCGACAGGAGCAGGAACCGGTGCGGTCGTCGGCGGCGCTTTAGGATGGCTGGTGGGTATTGGCTTATTGGCCATCCCGGGTGTTGGGCCCTTCATTGCGGCAGGTCCCATCATGGCCGCTCTTGCTGGAGCCGGCGCCGGAGGGTTGGCCGGTGGGATAGCCGGAGCGCTGATCGGCATGGGTATTCCCGAGTATGAAGCTAACCGGTATGAAGGACGTATCAAGAAAGGGGGAATTCTCCTTTCTGTCCACGCCGACGATAGAGATTGGAAGAATAAAGCTAAGGACATACTGGAGCGTACAGGGGCCGAAGATATAGGTGTCAAAGGAGAATCCGGCGCAGACTATGGTAAAAGCGACAGACCTTACCCTAAAGGAACCGGCGAGCCTCCGATCCGTGACAAATGAGACAGTAAAGCGCTGGATGCGCCATTGGGGGGACCCAAAGGCGCATCCTCATGGGGATGTTGAATGGATGAGGGCACGCATAAGGGTCAGGACGAAGTCGCTTTCACATCCTGGCTTCGTCACTGCCGGCAAGCATCGCCCTTTAACTTTTTATGAGGTGAACTATGGGAATAAACAATTCGGTAGTTGATAGAACTGGAAAAACGAGGGCAGAGTTCCAGGGCTCAGGTAAGTCAACCGGCTTCGGGAATGTCAGGAATAGTATTGCCGATGCGATACATAAAGTTGCTGAGGTTCTGGGCAATAAAGCGGCGGATCAGGACGCGCAATCCGGCATGGCTCAGTACGGAAAGCAGGCATCCAAGTGGCTGGACCAATCAGCCGACTACGTTCGGCAATTCGAGTATGAGCAGGCCGATGCCAGCGTCCGAGAGTACGTCAAGCAAAGCCCGGGGCGCAGCCTCTTGATAGCAGGAGCCGTCGGCCTGATTATCGGAGGTATCTGGCGGCGCAGATAAGGAGGCGACTCTCCCAATGAACAACAAAGTAGTAAACAAAGAGCCTGCAACACAACGCGAATCCTTCACTGAACTGCTGGGACAGCTTGCCAAAAACTCAGCCGCGATGGTTCACGATGAAATTGAACTCGTTATCCAGCGCATGCGCGAAAAGGTGGAGGCTGTTCGCAGCGGAGTCATACTACTCGCGATAGGAGCGGCGATCAGTTTTGCCGCATTTATGTCTCTTTGCGCCGCATTGATCATCGGACTCACTTCTTACATGGCCCCCGCCATTGCGGCGCTTGTCACTGGAGTGCTGTTTGCTTTAATCGGGGTTGTCATTGCCTTCATCGGCTACAAACAATTGAAGAAATCGATCCTTGAAACATAGAAGACAATGCAATCACTGAAAAGGAGGACGAGGAATGGCTGAAACAGAGTACTTAAGTCACACAGGGGAAACGGATGTCAAGCGCAGTACCGAAGATATACGTCAGGATATAACTAAAGAAGAGCAGAACCTTTCCCAGACAGTCGAGCAAATCGGTGAGCGTATCAAAGAGAAACTGGATTGGCGCGCATATGTGAAGGACTCTCCGTACTGGGCGCTGGGGGCTGCCGCCGGCCTTGGCTACTTTGCCTCAAAGGTGTTCATACCACGCACCACTCCCATCGAGCGAATCGTGGGTTCCATTGAAAAAGTTCGCGACTCACTCGGTGGCCTGCTTGCCGGAGCCGTTCGACCGGGCCTAATCAAGGTGACCCTGCTGGGTATCGCCACGAAGGCTGCCGCCGGTTGGATAAAGAATGTAACCCCTACAGCCGGGACAAGCGGTGGCGCCGGGCCTCGACCGCAGACAGGACGTGATTCGACCGTTAACCGGAGAATAGATACGTAAAAATTAAATCTGATCTTTCTAAGGAGGATAACATGGATACCGATAAGAACCAGTACGAGACCCCCAAGCAACAAACGCCAGGAGAGACCGGCAGCGCAGCTGCTACAGCTCAGAAGATTCTGGAACAAGGCGCCGAGGCTTACGGGCAAGCGGAGCAGGCTGTAAGTGATGTTTATGATAAAACGGCCCAGAAGGTAAGCGAAACGTATGAGAAGGCCAAGAGTTATAGTAACGAAAATCCGGGCAAGACAATTCTTATCGCATTAGGGGTAGGAATAGGCCTCGGTCTTCTCTTGGGTGCAAGCTCTCATCGATCGCGTACCAGCCGAATTGCCCAACCCGTGGTCAACGCGCTCTCCGACATTGCATTGGAGTTTTTCCGTTAACGCGATCTGTTACCGGAAAAAGCATCCAACAAATAAGGAAAGGTTCCATCTGAAAGAAATGGTGGGTCGCCACATTTTGCTTATGCAGACCCTGGGAGGCTCGTCGGACTGCGGAACCTTCACACGAACACGAAAGAAGAAGAAAGATGAATCAGCTCTTCCAGATGCTCAAAAAAGACCATGAGGAAGTGAAGGGAATTCTCAGACAGCTTAAAGAGACCAAAGAGAGTGCACCGAAGAAGCGTGAAGAGTTATTCCAAAAGCTCAGAGAAGAGCTGGTGCCGCATATGAAGGCTGAAGAAAGCACCTTCTATCAACCCTTGATGGCCAAGAAAGAGGCTCGCGAAGACGCTATGGAGGGGATGGAGGAGCATCATGTGAGCGAACTGGTTCTGAAAGAACTGGAGACGATGCCGAAGGGCGAGGATCGATGGGGAGCCAAGATGGGCGTGTTCAAGGAGCTCGTGGAGCACCATATCAAGGACGAGGAGAGCAAGGTATTCAAGAGCGCGGAAAAGGCTTTGGACCAAGACGAGATTCAAGACATCATGAAACAGTTTGAGCAGGAAAAGCAGAAAATAAAAA
>JADGQN010000390.1 GCA_017881765.1 Syntrophobacterales bacterium
CCGGACATGCTCCCGTCAACTCTACCTCATTGGACCCAGGATGAGGATTTGCTTGCGTGGCTGACCAATCTCTAAGAATATTATCCGAAGTAAATGCACACCCCACCAGCGCCATCCGGGCATCTCCCGTGTTTGCTTCGGATAAGGTTTTACTGGAGATAAGGATCGGTGCTTTCTCCCCTCCTCGCCAACATCTACCTGCACTATGTGCTCGATCTATGGGTGAATGCGTGGAGGAAAGAGGCCCGAGGAGACGTAATAATCGTACGCTATGCCGATGACTTTGTGCTTGGCTTCCAGTACCGCAACGAAGCGGAACGCTTTCTGGACGCGCTCCGGAAACGGTTTGCAGCATTCGGCCTTGAGGTGCATCCGGAAAAGACCCGTCTCTTGGAATTCGGACGGTTCGCGGAAATAGACCGGGCACAACGAGGAGAGGGAAGACCCGACACGTTTGACTTTCTTGGATTCACCCATAGTTGCGCGAAAACGCCACGAGGATGGTTCACGGTCAGACGGAAGACGATCGGAAAGAAACTGACTGCCACCCTGAAGGAAGTGAAGAAGGAGCTACGCGGACATCGGTATTACGCGATAGCGGCACAAGGCGCATGGCTGCGTAAAGTTATCCAGGGCCATTTCAACTACTTCGCAGTTCCGGGAAACAAACCGGCCATAGATGCCTTTAGGACAGAGATCATCAAGGCATGCTTCTCTTCTCTACGGAAGAGAAGCCAGAAGGCCAGAAAACTCACCTGGGACAGGTTCACCCGTTACGTGAAAAGTTGGATACCCACTGCCAAAGTCGTGCATCCTTATCCAGACCGGAGGTTTTACGCTATGCATCCGAGGTAAGAGCCCGGTGCGTTAAATGCGCACGCCGGGATCCGTGCGGGGGGTGCTTGGTAACAGGCATCCCTACCGCGACTGAAATATTGAAATTAAGCGCTCCCGTTCGCTCAACGCATCCCCACCAAATGGGTCCATTTGTTGCAACAAGAAGACACGCCAATAAGCCCCGGTATTTTTCGGCCGGGGCGATTTTTGATGGATAACGCGACGCGCAAGGCTTGGGGTACACAGGCGTACCACGGTGTACGTCGAAGGACCACAGGACGTAGCGCAACAAAGTTAGGCGCGAAAAGCGCCCCGGCCGCATCTACGCTAGGCTGTCATACTATAACACTTGACAGTGACATTATGACGCTCTATAATGCTGTATAATGACAGGATACTACAGCCGTGACATTGGTGGGCTGGTTTCCAAGGCGCTATCTGAGATGCCTGTCGTCGTGATAACCGGAATGCGTCAGACCGGCAAGACCACCCTTCTGCAGCGACAATCGGGCCTTCGGGACAGGCGGTACGTCACCTTCGACGATTTCGCACAACTCGCAGCAGCCAAGGCCGATCCTGACAGGTTCGTCGCGTCGGACGAACCCCTTACGATAGATGAAGCTCACAAGTGTCCCGAGGTGCTCACGGCCATCAAACGAGCGGTGGACAAGAAGCGGGTGGCCGGCCGGTTTCTCCTCTCCGGTTCAGCCAGTTTTGCCATGCTCAAGGGTGTCTCGGAGAGCCTTGCGGGACGTGCAATATATCTTGTCCTGCATCCTTTCAACCGACGTGAGATAAGACGCCGTACGGGCAGAGTGCCTTTCATTAGAACCTTCTTTGATGAACCTGAATTGCCTAGAATAAAAGGGCTCCACCCGATCACGCCTGAAGAGGTGCTGACAGGCGGGATGCCCAGCGTCTGCCTCGGAGAGGTAAAGGACGCCTCCCTCTGGTTCAAGGGATACGAGCAAACATATCTGGAGCGAGATGTTCGGGCCATCAGTGACATCGGGAACATCATGGCCTTCCGGAATTTGCTGCGCCTTGCGGTCATGAGAACCGGCCAACTCATGAGCCCCAGCGAGGTCGGAAGGGATGCAAAACTGAACGCGACTACCACATCTCGGTACCTGTCAGTGCTGGAGGCATCATTTGTGCTCCATCGGGTCGGTCCTTACCTGAGAAATAAAGCAACCAGGCTCATAAAGTCCCCGAAGATGTATACCGGCGATTCGGGGCTGGCCGGCTTTCTGACGGGTGTCGCTGCGTCCGAGGCACCCGCCGATCTTCCACTATTTCCCGCCCTCTTCGAGACTTACGTCGCGCTAAATCTCCTCGGCATTTTGGACGCCACATGGCCCACCGCCAGCCTTCACTTCTGGAATGTTCAAGGTCGATACGAGGTTGATTTTATCATTGAGGCCGGAAGGCACTGCCTGGCCCTCGAGGTAAAGTCAGGCGGCCGATGGGAAGACAGGGACTTGTCAGGCCTTCGTGCTTTTCTCGCAGCCACACCACATTGCAAAGCCGCCGTTCTGAGCCACAATGGCACGGGGGCGGTGCAACTCGGTGAGAAGCTCTGGGCCCTGCCAACGGATCTCATTCTCTCGTGAGTCAAGGTGGCATCGCGGTAATGCGCCCCTCCCCTTGGATACTCTGAAGACATCGATCTGGCACAGGTTCAGCCAGCGCCCGTCGGTCCGGTCATGGATGCTTTGCAAGAGAGGCGAAATTCCCGGCTTGGAGCACCGAAACGCGACTGGTCTGAAATAGTACATCCCGAGAATGCAGATAAGATAAAATGGGATTTGGTGTGGTATTGTATGGTATTACAAAATAGTACAATATATAATAAGATATACTACGATAGAGTTATCTTGTAACCCTTCCGGCACTTAAAGAAACGGCAGCAATGCAAAGGCCGTCAAGCCCGATGTCAGGATGCCCATAGTTTTACCTGGATCCGCCATAACGGGATGCGAGGATGAGCTTACGAGAATGGTTGGGGAGGCTCGCGATTGCTTACAACGCAGCGCTCCAACTATCGGCAGCGTCCCCTGCGGCGTCCGGCTATAGAGCAGGTAGACATCGATGATTGTCCGGCGCTGTGCGTTAATTCTCTCAAAATAGGGGCCGGGGCGTACCGTTATGCTGGTTAGTGCGTTACCCACTGGACTGGTGGGTAACGGTGTTACTTCGCTCATCGGGTCTGCTATCCAACACTCATCCTGATTGAAAGGTATCGGTACCCTCATCATGATGCTCTATTTATCGAATGTCCGCGCCTTGGCAGAGCGCTCGGGGTTTATCCAAAAAGCCTATAATACCGGCGCACCGGCCTCAAATCGCTGACACCCAGGACCTGAAATCATGCTGCGACCACCCGTTTTGGGAATCACCTGTATCTGCGTGCCGATGCGTTCCTTGAGAGCCGGAACATGCGATATTATGCCGATCAGTTTGCCGGTCTGCTGTAAGCCGGCGAGGGTTTCCAATGCAGTTTCGAGCGCATCTTCGTCGAGGCTACCGAAGCCTTCATCGAGAAAAAGCGAATCGACACGGACATTGCGGCTGGCCATTTGAGAAAGACCGAGGGCCAGGGCCAGGCTGACGATAAAGCTCTCGCCGCCCGAAAGATTTTTCGTGGATCGGATCTCACCCGCCTGATAGTTGTCGATGACATTCAGTTCCAGGGGCTGCGATGCATCACGGATAAGCAAATAGCGGTCTGTCATCTTCCCTAGCTGGCGGTTGGCATGAGCGGTCATCATCTCGAAGGTCAGGCCCTGCGCAAAGTTCCGGAATTTCTTGCCGTCGGCCGAGCCGATAAGCTGATGCAAGTCGTCCCAGCGGGCGCATTCGGTTTTCTGGGCGGCAATGATCTTTATGCTCTCTGACTGTTTTGCCTTCAGCTCTTCATTTTCGGTCAAGCTTTTCGTGATGCCGCCTATTTCAAACCTTGTGTTTTTCAGATCCGAATCACAGGTGCCGACGCTTTCCTTGAGTACTTCCAAGGGCAGCTCCGTCAGGTCTTTCTCTCGTTCAGCGACCAGCGCCGCTGTTTTGTCCTTCCGGCGCGCGTCTAGTTCCGTTCTTTCCTTTACCAAAGATTTTTCCCGGCTATCCAAGGTTTGCCGTTCTGCTTCGCTCAGGCAGGCAGACAGATAGTCCTCCTCGTCCGCGAACCCGGCTTGTGTGATACGCACAGCCAGTTTCTGATCCGCCTGCTCCAGTTCTTGCGCCCGCGTCTTTGTTTTTGTGGTTAGTACCTCTATTCTTTCTTTCAGGGTGCCGATCTCTTTATCGACTTTCCCGTATTCTTCGCGCGCTTTTTCAAACGCCTGGCCCGCGCCATCGACGGCGGCTGCCAGGCGTTTTTCTTCCTTGTCGGGACTCTTGTCCCCAAAGGTTTCTCGCCGTGAAGCGCACTCGGAGTCGCAGAGCCTCATGAGGTTCTCACGATCTTCACGTTTGGTCACGATGTCTTTCTCAAGACTTTCCAACAGGACCTGACGCTTTTCTACCCCGGCCTTCTGATCATTGATGGTTTTCTCACTGGCGGTTTTCTCCTCAAGTTTCTTCTGCCATAAATCGTGGCGCGCCTTGAGGCCTTGCAGAATACGATCGAGATGTGTTGAAGGAATCTGCTCTACTCCGAAGGGTCCGACATCTTTGAGAACCGCGGCGCGAAGGTTGTCCCTTTCTTCCCCCAG
>JADGQN010000391.1 GCA_017881765.1 Syntrophobacterales bacterium
CGGCAGTAAGTTTCCACGTCGGTGCACGTGTGCAACATGTTGCGCGACTGGCGCGTCGGCAATGTTTGCTGATAAACGGTGATGATCATGACTTGCAAGAGTAATTACGACCGTTGGAGCGTTGGCTAATGAATACACCCACGGCAGCGCACGGCGCGCTGCCGCGCCCCACTCTTACGCTCGCCGATAGTCTGGCCCTGGTGGTGGGTCACGTCGTCGGCATCGGTATTTTCAAGGCCCCATCGATAATTGCAAGCAATGCATCGAGCGAGGCAATGTTCTTCGGTCTATGGATCGCAGGCGGTATTGCTTCCCTGATCGGTGCACTCTGTTACGCTGAGCTCGGGAGCGCTTACCCGAACGCGGGCGGTGAATACTTTTTTCTGCAGCGTGCTTACGGCAACTCGCTGGCATTCCTGTTTGCGTGGGCTCGCATGACGATGATACAGACCGGGGTGATCGCAGCAATCGCCTTCGTATTCGGGGATTATGCGTCGCAGCTGTTCCCCTTGGGCACCCATAGTTCCGCGGTCTATGCGGCAGTCGCCGTAGTTGGCATGACGGCGCTCAATGTCGTGGGAACCTATCAAGGCAAACGGGCGCAAAACTACCTTACGCTTACGCTCGCATTGGCAATCTTGGTCGTCGTAACGGCTGGGCTCGCGCATGGCGGTGGCTCGCCACACATACCTGATGCCGGGAATTCGAGGGTCACACTTCCCGGGCTAGCGATGATTTTTGTGCTGCTCACTTATGGTGGATGGAACGAGGCCGCCTATCTGACAGCGGAAATGCATAACCTGCGCCGAAACATTGTCCTGGCGCTGGTACTGGGCATTCTTTTTGTTACGGTATTGTATCTGCTGCTTAACTTGGCTTACTTCAACACCCTCGGACTAGCGGGAATGCGCGCATCTAAAGCGGTGGCTGCGGACCTGATGAGATCGACTCTCGGCGCCTATGGGGCGGTGGCATTGAGCCTGGTGGTGATGCTGTCGGCGCTGTCGGCAGTGAACGCAAGCGTGTTTACCGGTGCACGCACCAATTACGCGCTGGGCCGCGACTTTGCGATGTTCCGCTTCATGGGCAGATGGGACGAACGCGGCATGACGCCGGTCAATGGTTTGCTGCTGCAGGGGGCGCTTTCCTTGCTGCTCGTGCTGTTAGCCTCGTTCACTCCCGATGGTTTCGAGACAATGGTGGCATATACCGCGCCCGCGTTCTGGTTCTTTTTCCTGCTGACAGCGATTTCGTTGTTCGTGTTGCGCCGGCAGCAGCCCGTCAACGCCGAACCATTCCGCGTGCCGTTATATCCCTTCACCCCGATGCTGTTCTGCGCGGTGTGCACATACATGCTCTACTCAAGTGTCAGTTACGCAATGAGCCTGAACCCGGGAAGTATCGGCGCCATCGTCGGCATAGCCGTGCTGTGCGCAGGTATTCCGGTGATGCTCAGTGCGCGACAGACCGCCCTGCAAGACTAGCGCTTCGCCTTATCAGATGCGGGGGAACTGGGGACGTTGGTTCGAAGGGGAACTGGGGACGTTGGTTCGAAGTGAACTTATTATTGATGCTCACTATGACCATAGGGTAATAGGCAGCCCTCGTGTATGTAGATTGCGTAATCTTCATTGCGTGGGTTTTTACTTTCTGAGCAATGAATTCCCAAGCGAGTTATTTCTGAAAGCGCATTAAGCAGAACAATAATTTTGGTAATCGTGCATCTATTGAAATCTTCGACTGTGAACATTAGTGAAAGAAGGAAGGACACCTGACGAGCATGGCTCCCTTTTTAAGAAGCGCAGCTCAACTCCCTATTTTCTGCTATTTTGGCACGACACCGCTCACACCCTTGCTCTTTGAGCCGATGACCCTTGCCCCCTATTATTTATTCTTCCACCAGGTCGGCTTCCGCATTGAGCGTCAGATACGCATGCTTGCCGACCATGAACCCGCCTTGCTCCAATTCCATGTTCGACAGCATGCCGAACTCTTCGCGGTTGATTCTGGTTGTGGCCTGGAAACCGAAGGTGGTATACATCCGGTCGTCATCCTGGAAATGTGAAGGTCCGGCCCAGCGCACATCCAGGGTCGCCGGGCGCGTCACGCCGTGTACGGTCAGGTCCCCGTGCACCAGGCAGTGATCCAGGCCCGCGTATTCCACGCGGGCACTCTTGAACGTGATCTTCGGATATTTTTCCACGTCGAAATACTTGGGGCTCCGAAGATCATCGTCACGTTTCTCAACGCCGGTGCAAATGCTGGCAACGTCTATCTCGGCCTCCACTGAAGATTCAGATACCTTCAGCGGATCGAAGTAGAGCGTCCCCGATACTTTGCTGAAGTGACCGCTCACCCACGTCACCATCATGTGACGGATCGTAAATTCAGCGGCAGTGTGATCCGGATCAAGCACGAACTTGGCCATACATCCTCCTATGACAGAAATCTAGTCTTTGACCCATTCTTCTCTCAATCTTGATCTTTTGTCTTAGTCTTTACCTCACCTGTCTCATTCGCGCCGCGCCCTTTCCCCCGCCGTCCGCTTAGCCTTTGCGTGGCCACGTAGAAGACCGGAACAAAGGGAATAGCCAGGAGCGTGGAGGCGATCATGCCTCCGAAGACCACGGTGCCGATTGCCCGCTGGCCCGCAGCGCCGGCGCCGCTGGCCATCAGCAAAGGGGCTACTCCCAGAATGAAGGCAAGGGAGGTCATCATGATCGGGCGAAAACGTCGACTCGTGGCCTCAACGGCTGCTTCGGCCACGGACATGCCTTGCCGCTGAAGGTCACGCGCGAACTCAACGATCAGGATAGCGTTCTTACTGGCAAGGGCGATCATCAGCACCAAGCCTATCTCCGTGTAAAGGTTGTTGTCAAGGCCTCTGATGAAAAGACCCATAAGGACTCCCACCAGCGCCATGGGCACTACAAGAATGACGGCGGCAGGAGAGGTCCAGCTCTCATACAGCGCTGCCAGCACCATGAAAACCAGGATAATGGACATGGCGTGGATGAAGTATGCCTGGTTGCCCACCCGGCTTTCCTGGTAACTCGTGGCTGTCCAGTCATAGCCCATGCCCTGGGGCAAAGCATCCGCTGCCAGCCGCTCCATCAGTTTGAGGGCCTGGCCGGAGCTGAATCCCGGAGCGGCTGAACCAAAGATGGCGGCAGCCGGGTAAAGGTTGTATCGCGTGATCAGCTCAGAGCCCTGGGAACGCCTGATGTCAACAAGACTGCCGAGAGGCACCATTTCCCCCTGGGCATTTCGGGTGTAGAGATTCTTGATGTCTTCGGGCTTCACACGGTCGCGATAACTTGCCTGGATGTATACCTGGTACACCTGGTTGAATTTGTTGAACAGGTTAACGAAGGAGGAGCCGAGGTAACCCCGGAGCGTCTCAAAGACGTTATTAAGCGGTACTTGAAATGACTGGGCCTTCGTCCTGTCTATGTCCAGGTAGAGTTGGGGGCTGTTGTTGTTAAAGGTGGTTGTCAGGCCCCCAAGGCTTTGCTCGGAATTGCCCGCACGGACAAGCTCATTTGTAGCTCTCTGGAGTTCCTGCAGGTCCTGGCCCTTCCGGTCTTCCACCATCATTTGGAAGCCGCCCGCCTGGCCCAACCCCCTGATGGCCGGAGGGATCACCACAAATACGGTCGCTTCCTGAATGGCTGAAAGCTCGCGGTTGAGGCGGGGTACTATCTTTTCCTGGCTCAGTGCGGAGCCTCGCTTGCTCCAGTCGTCATAGATGATGAATGTACTGTTAACCGTGGAGACATTGGCCCCATCCAGAAACGAGAAGCCCCCGATAGTTACCCAACTGGCGATGCCCGGGGTCTTTTTGAGAATAGCGCCGATCTTCTCCGATACTTCCCGGGCACGCGGCTGCGACGCGCCGTCCGGAAGACGCGCAAATAGCACGGCGTAGCCCTGGTCCTCGGTAGGAAGAAATCCGGTAGGCCGAGCGACAAACTGCCAGCCCGCAAGGGCGATGATGACAAGAAAGACGACGACCATAGGCCACGGCCGCTTCACCATCCAACGTACGAGCCCTATGTAAGGGTTCTTCGCGGCCTCGTAGACTTTATTGAAGCCGCGATAAAACCAGTTCGGGGGCTTCTCCTTCCGGGGGCGCAGCCAGATGGCGCACTGGGCCGGTTTCAGGGTCAGGGCATTGATGGCACTGATAACGGCTGTTGCAGCAATGACCAGGGCAAATTGGCGGAATATTTGTCCTGTAATGCCGGGCAGAAAAGCTGCCGGCAGAAAGACCGCGATGAGTGCCATGGTAATGCCCATGATCGGGCCCGTAAGCTCGCCCATGGCCTTTATGGCGGCCTCCTTTGGCGAGAGCCCCCTCTCGATGTAATAGGCGCTGTTCTCCACAATCACTATGGCATCGTCGACCACAATCCCGATGGCCAGAACCAGCGCAAACAGGGTCATGATGTTGATGGTGAAACCGAGCGCGATCATGGCCATAAAGGCGCCGATGATGGTCACCGGGACGGTAGTGGCGGGAACGAGCAGAGCCCGGAAACTCTGTAA
>JADGQN010000392.1 GCA_017881765.1 Syntrophobacterales bacterium
CTATAAGTACGTCGGAGTCGTGCCGACGCAACACCCACTCACGTGGGTACCCGGAAGAGGGGTACCCGTGTCCAAACACGGGTCTATGAATGAAGGCAAACCGGCATCAGTCCTTCTTTATCTGTTTATTTAGATCGGCAATCAGCGCGTTCACGTCAACGCCGTGAACTTTTGCGCCCTGTTCGATATTTTCAAAAAGCGCCGCTTGACAACCGACGCAGCCCAGTCCATGTCGCTCGAAGGTGGCGCGCGTTTCCGGGTACTTCTGCACGACCTCCTCGATGGTCATCTGCTTATGTATCATCGCATGCTCCTTTGGTCCTTCCGTTAAAATACGTCGGCTGAGAAGATGTAAATGTTAGTTCCTTTCGACCTCCAGGCATCTTTGGGAAGCCCGGCTTTCACACAAGCGTACTCAAGAAAGGTGGTCCTGTTCCAGCCATATTCCACGGCCACCTGGGGTAGAAGCAGGCCTGTGTCGAGACCTTTTTCGATGTACAAGCCGTGCACGCCCACCTCTATCTCTTCGACGCTGTCAATTTTTCGCATCGGTGTCAGGACGGAAATCTCGATCTCCGTCTCCTTCCATTCGCCGGCATCGAGCGGTGTGAACCGCGGGTCGTAAAACGCCGCTTGCCTGGCCATTTCCCTGATCGTCTCATCGAGAGGCAGAAAGCCCTTGATGTGACCTATGCAGCCTTTTAGCTCGCCATGCGTTTTCAGGCAGACAAAGGCTCCCATTTTTTCTTTCAGCTTCGGCGGCACCTGTAAGGCCTTCTCCTTCTTACCGAATAGGGTACCCTCTATGGTCTCCTTAACCATCTCTTTCATCAGCGCCCTTTCGTCTTCAGTGAAGTGGAGGTCCGTCCCAGCTTTCTTAGTTCCCACGTCAGTTACCCATCCTATAAAGAACAGCCGAAAGGTATCCTACCACAGATGCTTTGTCTCCGGATACATCTCCTGAGTTGGCATACTTCAACACCTTACTCGCATTTGCTCCCAGCTTCTGCGAGACCATCATGGTCGTGATAATGGGGCCCGCTCCACATGCCTCGCACTTATCCGAACCAAGGTCCCGGATCAGACCCTGGACATCGAAATCATTCAGGTTTCGCGCCACCTCTCCATCCAGCTCAAGCGCATGATTGTAAGGGTAATAGTGAGACAGGTCGGTGCTACCGACAACGAGAACCTGCTTCTCGCTTTCCCGCATCACCTCGAAGAGCGCCAACGCCAACTTTTCACACAGGGCAACGTCTTGAGCTCCCATGATAAGCGGAACTAACTGAAAATCCTTTAACACAACCTGCAAGAAAGGAAGCTGTACCTCCAGGGAATGTTCGCCCTGATGGGCATGAATATTCGATTGAACCACGCCGCCCCGCTTCAGCAATGCGGCGGCGAACTCCTCATCAATCTTGACGATCCCGAGCGGCATTCTGTAACCGCCCTGTTCCTGGATGGCCGCCCCCTCAAAGTAGCTTCTATGGCTGGGTGCTATCACGATAACCGTGTCGTACGACCGACTTAGCAAGACCTTGTAACCCCAGGCAGCAACAGAGCCGGAATATATGTAGCCTGCATGCGGCACGATCAACCCCTTGATCTCGCCTTCTATCTCTGCCGGCAAAGCTTGCTCCAGGTAGAGCTCGACATCACGGGCAAGAGCCTTTGGATCCGCCGGATAAAACATGCCGCTGGCCGCTGGTTCCCTTATCATCATCACGCTAATATTTTAGACCATACGGCAGGATAGTCAAATGAAATATGAGGAAATGGAAACCGGTCCATCTTGTCTTTCTGGTCGTCTGGTCTTTCTGGTCTCCGGAAGGAGACCGACTAGACAGACTAAATGGACCAGATAGACTAAATAGACTAGAAAAACCGGTTGGGTTTCGCAGAATCAGGATATTTTGAGACAGGCCGGTGATCGCCTGCGCTCGGGCCCGATGTAGGAGAGCCCTTCGCCCCGTATGGGCGCCTCGTTTATGTCAACCCATTCTGCGTCTGACGCACGGTAAAATTCCTTGATGCTGTCAGACGCAATAAGGTAATCGAGCATCACATCATCCACGTAGTCGTAGCTGTTGTCCTGGTACTTAACGTGTATCATCGCTTCCCCCGAACATATCAGTGCGTACTTGACATGATAAGGATAGTCTACCACCTTATCCGGCCAAAACAATTGACCAAAGGGCTATTTTGGTTAGGAAGAACGGTTGAAGAATTAAGGGGCAACCTGCACCTGGTCACCAAATCGCTCGGTCAGGGCCTTCGAGAGAGCATCCACCGCTCTTTCGTCCGGCAGTTCAACCATGAGTTCTCCGCCATCTCCCACAACAAGCCTTCCGAACCGCTTTACCACCTCTGCAACTTCGTTCGGCTCAACTGTCCACCAGCCGCGGGTGCGTTTCAGGAGTTCTTCCCCTCTCAGGGGTTGCGCAGTGACGAGATCGATACTCCTGAACCAGGCATCCCACCCAATCTGCGCCGGCGCTTTCAAAACCGGAGAGACAGGATCGTGATAAATCCGGCATCGGCCAAAGAGGCGCGTGCGAATCATTTGAGCATCTCCTGAATGACCTGCTCAAAAGCCTCATTGCGATTCAGTGCGGCTGCGGGTACCGTAATTCTGCCGCGTTCAAGGATGCGCGCCAGACAGTGCACATAAAGCAATGCCGCCTCATCCTCAGTCCTGGCCAAGCCCCGCCTGCCGGCTCTGGCCCAAGCCTGCTCAAACAATTGCAATGCTTGTTCCCGCCACGCACGGAGCCTACGGTCGAGTGGCAGGAGCCCTACCGCCTCGAACATGGCTTGCTGAAGCTTTTCCATCTGCGCAAAAGCGCTACGCATGCTGCGTACCGCCGGGTCGCGTCCAAACTCGTCGTTGTCCATGGTTATACCTTGATAATGGTACCAGAGGCAGAAGACAGGGTCAAGGGGATAGAGGCAGGGGTCACGGGTGGGGTATCCAGAGAGCAGAGTAAGGCTTAAGGCTCGCGCATGAGCTCGTGTCATATAATTGACTCTGAATCACTTCCATGGATGATCTTCGTCCGTGTCTGGTCCGCCCCTGCTGCCCATGGAGCGTCCACTGCTCACCGCCGCTTACTGCCTACTGTTCACTGCTCACTTGCGGTACACCTCGTTTACCCATGACCCATGCCCCATGCCCCTTACCCCTACTTGACCTTCCTGGCATGAGAATTGAAAAGATAAGATATCTCGCAGACGCGACAAGGAGGTTCTATGCGCGACGTTGATGATGTGAGGCAGGTCTACCGGGGCATGGTCATTCCCGCTTCAACTTCCACAAAAGTAGCCTCCGAGCCCTTTTCAGAGGTACTGGCGTCACAGACGTCCAAAGATGAGGCGTTCGACAAGGCTGTCAGCTTCGTGATTGAAAACAAGAAGGGATATGTAGCGGGCGAGAACCCGATGAAGTATGGCATCATGCAGACAACGCTCAAAGATTACGACCCAAAGGGAAAAATCGCGCGGAATGTAAGCCAGCTCGACGAAGCGAAAGCGAAACAGATCTACCAAAAGATTTGGGACAGGGCCGGCTGCGATAAGCTGCCCTACCCCCTGAATGTGGTGCATTTTGACACGTATGTGCAGAGGCCGCGTACAGGCATTGAAGCATTGAAAAAGGCTCAGGGGGATCCCCAGGTATACCTCGATGTCAGGAAATCGCTTCAGGATGGGATCAAAGCGTATGCGCCGAACACGGCTCAAATGAGGAGTCGCGTGGATCAACTGGCCTCTTATGTGAAGCTCAGCACACCGGCCGCGGAGGTTTCCGCCCAGCCTGATACCGCTAATGCGACTCAAATTGCCGCTTCTAAGAAGATGCCGAGCAACTTTGAAACCGCTGCGGCCTTCCTTCTGAAACATGAAGGGAGATCCATGGTACACAATGACAATGGGAAGGGACCTGCGAAATTCGGCATCCTGCAGACCACCCTCAAGGACCTTGATCCAACGGGCCGCATAGCCAAAGATGTGAGCGAGCTGGACGAAGGAAAAGCAAAACAGGTCTACAAGAAAATCTGGTACCGGGCCGGCTGTGACAAGCTACCCTACCCGCTTAATATCATACATTTCGACACATTCGTGCATCGGCCGAACACTGCGATCCAGGCGCTCGGCAATTCCGACGGTGATCCTCAGCTTTACCTGGAATTACGCCAGACCTCGCTGAGAAGTCTCAGGGGCTACAAGAAATTTGCAACCGCATGGGAAAACCGGATACAGAATCTTACACAGCTCCTGGTGAACCAGACGAACCAAGC
Source organism: Syntrophobacterales bacterium (assembly GCA_017881765.1). Lineage (GTDB taxonomy): Bacteria > Desulfobacterota > Syntrophorhabdia > Syntrophorhabdales > WCHB1-27 > JADGQN01. Next base: position 4,296 of record JADGQN010000392.1, read on the forward strand.
AGCCCAGAAAAAGCCCGTGGCCCCTCAAGTTTTAGAGCCCGAGCGATCGAGCTAACACTTCCGCAACGGCGAGGCCCACCTCCGCCGGGTTTTTCACAACACGCACACCCGCGGCCTCCAGTGCTCCTATTTTTTTTGCAGCACCACCTACACCACGGGAGATGATGGCCCCCGCGTGTCCCATTCTGCGTTCAGGGGGCGCGGTCAGGCCGGCTATGAACGCAACCAGAGGTTTTATCATCCG
>JADGQN010000393.1 GCA_017881765.1 Syntrophobacterales bacterium
CGTAATGGACTGCCACCAATGCGCCGTCGCGGCCAAGCCGTTGGGCAATCGCCCGGCCGATGCCGCGGCTCGCGCCCGTCACCAATGCCACCTTTCCTGCCAATGCCATGATCATTCTCCTCTCATTGCTGTTTCATCCGAACTGTATTTAAGCCACCCTTTTTCTAACGTTCTCCTGTCTCATGCTCTTCAGACAACTCGGCCCAGCCTGATAACCTCTTTGCCGGGGGTCAGGTACCGTCTCCACTTCTCCTCGACCAGCTGCACACCCAGGCCCGCGCCCTCCGGCACCCGCAGCTTACCATTCTTGACAACCGGCGAGTTGTCTACGATGTCGCCATCAAAACCAACAGTGTCAAGCCTGCCCGCCATTCCGATAAGTCCGGCCGCGTAGCCGCCCGGCCATTTCATCCCTTGCGTCGCCACCGCGAAATGCGCCTGTCCTGCTACTTCTATACCAAAACCAAGCTGTTCCGAGGCTATCACGAAGAGGCCTGCAGCCTCAATCATCTTGACCGCTATTTTGCCTGGGTAAAACCCTCCGGACCGGTCGATTTTGAAGTTGAAGAAATCGGCCGCCCCGTTTTGTATGACCCTGGAAACCTCTGGCAAAGTCAGTGCCGACTCGCACGCACCGATAGGCACATTGACGCATCTCCTTACGAGTGCCAACCCCTCCAGGTCATCCCTGCGAACCGGCTGCTCCACGGTGATAGGAACGCATTCGGAGACATGCTGCAGCATCCAGATGGCGTCCTTGGGTGCATACGCCCCGTTAACATCTATGTTGATGATGATGTCCGCGGGCACCGCGGTACGAATCGCCTTTACGCGGTCCACGTCGATGATCGGCTCCAATCCCACCTTCATTTTAATGGCTTTGAAGCCCTCATCGGTGAGCCTCTTTGCGTTCCCCGCCATCTTTTCCGGTGTGTCTATCCCGACGCTGCCGCGCAAAGGTATCTCGTCGGTGAACTTGCCTCCCAACAACTTGTAGAGGGGGACGTTGAGGGCTTTGCCCATGATGTCGTGCAGGGCCCAATCGATGGCTGCCTTGGCCACTGTGTTCCGGTAAACGACTTTTTCCATCTGAAAATGGATGGGGTCGATGTCAAACGGGTCTTTGCCTTCAAGCACCTTCGGAAAAAGATGATGGGCGATGATACCCATCACCGTCTCCTGGCTCTCACCGCTGTAGTAAGGACCTAGGGTCGGGCCTTCGCCCAGACCCGTAATACCTTCGTCCGTATGTATCCTGACGATCACGTCGTCTTCTCTTTTCCCAACTGTACCGAACGATTCCTCAATAACCGACTTGAAATACATGGTGAGCGGAATAAGCTCAATGCCTGTAATCTTCATGGATTGCTGCCTCCTTTAGGATTGCTACAATGTTAAATGGTATAGTTCTTGGCCCCTGGTGCATCCGAAACCGTTCTTTGATCATCTTTCGCCCGGTCAGTAGGGACTGGTCGCGGGCTCCTTGATCAGCCCCGTCTCTTTGAGGCTCTTCTCCATTCTGGACCAGTAGTTCTTCAGGTGCGTGTCGTAGTCTTTTCCGACATAAAGAACCGGGACGAGGTCCAGCTTATCGATCACGGTCTTAACATCTTTGCTTTCCGCAGCCTTAGTGAACGCACTTTCCACTTTGTTCTGTACATCAACGGGCAGGCCCGCGGGCCCCATCATTGTGAAAAAAGCGTCGTTCACAAAATCGTAGCCCAGGTCTCTGAGGGTAGGGATGTCCGGATAGACAGGGTGGCGCTTTGCCTCGGCAATCGCCAGGATCCTTACCTTCCCTGTCCGGACAAAGGGATAGGCTTCAGGTCCGACGGATGCGACTTGCACGTGGTTCCCGAGAAGTGCGGTGATGGCATCGGCGTTACCCTTGTACGGGATATGAATCCACTTTATCCCGGTCTTCACTTCCAGTAATACCATGGCGTGGTGCATACCGGTCCCCACCCCGCCGGAGCTGTATTTGATCTTACCCGGGTTGTTTCGCGCGTACTCGATCAGCTCCTTTAAATTTTTCCACGGCGCATCATCGCGAACGATAATAGGATTGACGACCTGCGCGTAGGCTATGAGCGGCGTAAAATCTTTCAGCGGTTTGTAGGTGACCTTCTGGAGCTGAGGAGCACGTACTATCCCGCTGTCGGTTGCTGATGCTAAAGTATAGCCGTCCGGCTTCGCGTTGGCGAGCAACGCGAGCGCGACGGTTCCCCCACCACCCGGCTTGTTTTCCACCACGATCGGCTTCCCCAGGATCTTCTCGGCCGCTCCGCAGATCGCCCGTGTACACATGTCGAGGGATCCGCCGACTGCGTAACTCACGTAGACGTTGATCGGCCTGTCAGGGTACTCAGCACTGACGCTGCCGGGAGACAGGGAGATGGTGAGCGCCAGGCACACACCCATTAACAGGCAAAGTCTCTTGTTGGTCGTCCTCATAAAACACCTCCTCTTGTCGGTTACTAACCTACTGTCTGCACCTTTAGCGGATCGACACTGGTCAGTACCTGCGCATCCCCTTCCGTTACAAGGAAGGTATCGGCCAGCCATACCGTGGCTGTCTTGTTCCTTGATATCAGCTGAGGATGGACGGTGATTACCATGCCCGGTTGTAAGAGCGTGTCATCTGCAGTGTGAACCATCGGGCGCTCCACAACGTCCAGTCCAAGGCAGTGTCCGAAGTGCACACCCTGGTCATAGCCCGCATTGAGTATCTCATTGCGCACCCATGTTGCAACATCAGAAACCTTTCGCCCCGGACGCAGCTGCGACGGCGTTTCGGCGGCGGTCCTTATCAGAATGTCATACATCCGTTCAACCTCAGGATCGGGTTTACCTCCGACAAAAGACATCCTGACCATTTGCACCCAGTACCCACCCGGGCCGGAAAGCTCCGTATTGAGAATGATCACGTCTCCTTTCTCGATTGGCCGCTCAGACGGCGCATAAGGGAAAAGGTTTCCTGGTTTCGAGGAGAATAGATGGAAAATGTCTTCAGCGCCACCGATCGAAAGTTCACGATCAATCTCCGCCACAACCTGCCGCTCGGTCATCCCGACTTTGAGGATTCGTGCCATGACCTCGAATGAAAGGCCGGCAAGCGCCGCCGCCTTTTTCACCAGTTCCTGTTCACCTGCAGACTTGATCATTCTCAGCTCTTCGACAATCGAAGTTGCATCCACAAATGAAGCTTCGGGAAAATTCTTTGTCAAGAAAAGATAGGTGTTGGCCGGCATGATCCGATCATTGATGAGGCCGAGGCGTGCCTTTGACAAACCCATATCTTTGAGCTGACTGATCAGCGCCTCATTAAGCCCCGGAACCTCATTTTCGATGTGGCTGATCCAGGAAAGGAGACCTGCCCAATACTTCTGCACCGGGCTCGGGACCAAGAGCCTCGGCTCACCCCGGATGGGAAAGAGCACTACCAAGTTATAGAGTATGCTTCGATAATTGGTGAAGTATTTTACAAACCCTTTCTGGTTGATCTGCGCATCGCTGATCACCACCAGCGCGTCCAGTCCCTGGACCGCCATCTTTTCTCTCACCTGTGCGTAGCGTTTGTCTCGTTCTGTCAGGTCGAGTGTCATCATGTGTCGCTCCTTCTTTTTCTGCCGCAGTTAAAAAAGCGTTCTGGACCCCGGCCCCTGGACCCCGGCCCTACTCCACTACGATCGTGTGCACGTCAGACGGTGCATACCGCTTGATCATTTCCTGGTTGAGCTCAACACCCAATCCTGGCCCTTTCGGCGGATACAGATAACCTTGTTCTATTCGACCGCTTATTTCTTTTGTTACATCTGTTGTAATATTTTTTGTTTCGGTTCCGCCGTAGAGATAAAAGATGAGGCTAAGCTCATCGAGAATCCTTCCCCGTTTTGCACGCGATACGGCAAAATGGGCGCCGGCCGCATGTTCAATGCCATTTCCCAGGACGCATATTGCATAATCGAGGTTTGCCGCATCAACCAGGTTCGTGTATGCTAACGTTTTCCGGATACCCCCGATCCTACCCATGAGCGCATGAAAGATATCGGCGGCTTCTTGTTTTATCATGCCGTAGACCTCGTCGACGGAGTCCGCGCTCGCGTCAGCGGCAAGGGGAACGTTCGTTCGGCTCTTTATGGCTTTAAAGCCGTCTATATCGTTCGTCGTTACAGGCTGCTCCGCATAGTGGAGATCGTATTTGTCCAGTTCTTCGATGAGCCGCAATGCATCATGGGCGTTCCAGTGGCTCATCGATCCGGCGACACTGGCCATATCTATTGAGATTGGAATATCAGGACCGACCGCCTCACGGACCGCTTTAAAACGCCTGACAGCCAGTTTAGGATCGCCGCCCACATGCATTTTGATGCTGTGAAATCCGGCGTTGATACACTCCGTTGCAAGTTTAGCCTGTACCTCCGGTTCATCCATCATCAGGATCCATTCCAGAGGGATCTTCTCCCTGCTAAGTCCGCCAAGCAACTGGTAGACTGGAACGTTGAGTATCTTGCCTTTGAGGTCGTAG
>JADGQN010000394.1 GCA_017881765.1 Syntrophobacterales bacterium
GTCGCCGCCATCCGTCTTCAGATTTTTTGCTTCCTCTCGTCAAGTTCTATCCTTCCCGTGCGTATAAGTAATCTCAGGAATGTAGAAAGATTCATCCCCGGCATGGAAGCCCTTTTCTTTACGAGTTCATGGTCTGCTCTGCATAGACGAATGAGAATGGGTATTGTTTCTTGTCCTTTTGCTGTCCAGTCTTTGTCTTTGCCCCTCTTTTGTTGGCCATGGGGTCTCCTTCCTCATGTATATAAATGATATCTATTGCTTGTTTTGCAACTAATTGTAAATCCACCATTACCTAATGCAGCACCGGATTCTCCACTCGCTCCGCTGAGAATCACAATCGGTCTACCTATGTTCCGCAAGCGTCTTCTGGCATGGTGATCCATCAGCCCTTCCCTGAAACCCTGGCTACTCGATTGCGTCTATCAAAGGCAATAACTCCCACGCATTGTTGCCGGAAACCTTCATAATTATATCAGGCTTTGTACCTCACGACCGTGGCTATCCGCACGTTTGCTCACACCTGCACCTGTTGCACAAGCCGAGACGAAAGAAGCTCAACATTACGAAAAGAAAGAGCGACGTGGGTTCAGATAGAGACTTCTTGGGGACGATGCGTAGCAAGCGCCGTCAGCCTTGACCGATTGGTGACGTTGAGCTTCTTGAAAATGGTGTTGCAGTGTGTCCTCACCGTATGCGGCGAGAGAGTGAGCCTCCGTGCGATCTCGTTGTTGCTCAACCCCCGGCAGACGCACTCGATGATCTCCTTCTCCCTGCTCGTGATATGGCCGATCTTCTCCGGCTTGGAGATGGCCCCGGTGTGCTCGAGCAGGGCCCTGAGCGACTCGTTGTCGATCCAGACCTGTCCATTGCTGACCGCGGTGAGGGCTTCCTTGAACTGGCGGAGTTGCGCGCAAGACGAAAGCATCCCGTGTATCCTGTATGAGAGGAGTGTGACGCACAGCCGCTCCGGTTCCAGGGCCATATCCATGAGCAGTACCTTTGCCGCGGGGTACCGGGCGAGGAGATCATGCGTAACCGTACTGGTATCGACAAGGAGCACACCAGGGGTAACGTTGGCAGGACATCTCCCGTCCCCCACCACCACGTTATCATATCCGTTCGTAATGAGCAGCTGGTATACGGCTTCCGCTATCAACCGGTTGCTGAGATGAATGACTATATGCATCTTCCGCCCTTTTTGACCGGTACCCGCCTGCTGCTGCAAAACTGTCCGGTTTGATGTGGCGCTCGTTGGAAGCGTGCCATGATTGAAACCGTGTGCCACCCATGACACGAAGGGGTGAGACAATGAAACATACAGACCTCAACCTAAACCGGCGCAGCGATCCTCCGCCCTATCGGTACTATCCGAACAGGAAAGGATCGACTCTCTCGATTGCTTGTCTATCCTCTGTTCGTAGAGAGCTCGCTCGATGGCCTTGTGGAGTTCTTCTTCGTCGACCGGTTTCAAGATCCATCCGGAGGGTTCCATAACCCTGGCGCGATCGAGCGTAGTCTGGTCTGAGTGGGCGGTGACGTAAATCACGGGACAGGAATACTTCGACCGAATAGCTTCGGCAGCCTGGATGCCGTCCATCCGTCCTTTCAGGAGAATGTCCATGAGGATAACATGGGGGCGGAGGGCCAGAGCGACGGTGACCGCATCCTCGCCGGAAGCTACAGGCCCGATCGGCTCATAGCCGAACTCCCGGACCATCTGCCGGATGTCCATGCCCGTAATCTTTTCGTCCTCGACAATAAGTATCCACTCGTGTGCCATTGCGTCCTCCTGCTTAGTAATTAAGTTTATTCTGGATGCAGCCCAAAGGAAATCGCCCATCGGTCTACTTCTTATACGTCGTGTGGATTAAGCCAGATGGCTATCGCATACAGCGGCGCGATGGCGACCATAGCGGGTTGAATGTGCATTGCTGGGGTTGACGATTATCGGCAGAAAGTTTGGATCACGGCAAAAAGTGTGACACCGATGCTTTCGGGAAGCAGGTGAGCATGTGAGTTATTGAGAACACGTGCAACAGTCTAGGCGAGTTGGGAGAAAGCAATATTACTGATTGAAATCACTACCTCTTGGAAGTTCAGGCAAATCCTCTGAGCCGCGACTTGTCGTTCGTCCTTCCGCGCCCTCTAGAGCGATACCGCCAGGCGTGAGCAGACGGTCCTTCCTGAGCCGGAGCCGCCCCTGTTCGACGTGGTCGACACCCAATGCGGTGATCGCCAGCTGTCCTCCATCCTCAAGGCGTTCCACCCATCCTTTTGCCTTCAGATACCACATATGGAACTCCATCAACTCGAGCGGTTTGCAGAGGAGACGGGCCAATTCGAGATTACCCAGCCCCGGCTTCTTCATGTCGTTCCGACGCTGAAAGTACAAAATCGAAAGCAGGCTCTCGCGAGTTTCCCATTCTTCGCCGAAAGCGGTTCCGTTGCCGGCATCAGATGCGAGCTTCCACTTGCGGTTCCAGTAATCCTGGTACTTGACGTCATATGCGGCGCGGCTCTCGGCCTTGGAGAGTGTCCGGTGAGCCTCGACAATGAGGCGGAACCGATGCATATCCCCTGATTCTTTGTTGTCGGGATGGAACTTCTTGGCGAGATACCGAAAGACACGCTCAATGGTGTCGGCGTCGACATTCGAACTCAGCTGCAGCAGCTCATAATAATCGATGAAGCCATCTTCAGTCACAAGAGACCCCTGCGAGCGGACTTTGCACGGCCAGGGTCATCAGCTTTATTCTGCTCGTGATGTTGAGCTTTTTGAAAATGGTGTTGAGGTGTGCCTTCACCGTGTTTTCTGAGAGCTCGAGCCTCCCGGCGATTTGCTTGTTGCTCAACCCCTGTGAGACGCACGCGATGATCTCTTGTTCCCTGCCAGAAATGCCGTTGATCTTCCCGGTCTTGGAGAGAGCCCCGGTGTCCTGGAGCAAGGCCTTGACCAACTCGTTGTCGATCCAGATCTGTCCTTCGGTAATCGCCTTGAGTGCTTTCTTCAAGAGAGGCATTTCCGTCCGGGTGGAGAGTAATCCCTGTATGGGGTGAGACAGGAGCGCCGCGAGCAGTTTCTCCGATTCCACACCGGTATCGATGAGAAGGACCTTTGCTTCAGGATACCGAGAGAGAAGCGTATGCCTGACCGTCGTGATGTCCACAAGGATTACTTGGGGAGTAAAGCCGCCCGCGGGAGACCTCCCGCTCACCACCACGTTATCATACCCATTCGCCATAAGAAACTGGTGGATGGCTTCCGACATCAGCTGGCTACCAAGATCGATCAGAATAGTCATCGCGCCCTCCCCTGACAGTGCACGTGCCTGCTAACCGTTATCGGCCAGGGCGCAACAAGAATGAAGGGGTGAGCCGGCAGTTAGGCATAGTCGACCCGTCTTGGGTGTTACGGACGAGACTCCCTTTATTTCCGGAAGGTCACTATTACGGATGTAATATTCTACCAATTCAGAAAATAGAATTTTAACGAGTTCAGGAAGCAACAAATCGGAACTTATTGTAAGGGGATTTCTAAAAACTTTACATGACAGAAAATCACGCGTTCGCCCGCAAATATTGTGTCTGATTAGTGCCTCGAAGGGTGAAGATTTCCGCGAGAAATGTACAGGCCCGAGAAACCGGCCTCCAATCCGAATAACCCTCAGTAATCCGAAGTCAGGAGACGTATGCTGCGCCTTTTAATCCGCTTTGTAGACCTTGCAGAGGTAGCATTTGAGCGGTTCCGCTCCCGTGTCAGGGTCGAAGTGCTCGTCCCCGAAGAGAAGGTTGGCGCATGATTTCTTCCAGCGATAATCAGGCGGCAGAGCCTCAGGGTACCACCATGCGTGCTCAGCACTGACCACATCGGGTGCAATACCATCGAAGAGTTTTGCCCTGAGTCTGGCCTTGCCGTAAGGTGATTCGATACATACCCAGTCGCCGCGTGAGATGCCGAGGGAGGCCGCGGCATCGGGGTGGATCTCCACCATGGGGTCGGGATGCCTCTTACGCAAAGAGTCAACCTGGTGCATCTCCGAATGGAAATAGTCCAATACCTTGATGCCGGTCATCAGAATAAAAGGATACTCTTTGGCAAGTTCTGGCGTGGAGACCGGCGAAAGGGGAGGCTCAACATAGATCGGCAACGGTGGACGACCCTCGTGTTCCGCGACCGTGGAATAGAACTCAAATTTGCCGGTAGGCGTGCGGAACCCCTCAGCCTCGTACTTCCTGTAACGCATTTCGCCAAAGAGGATCTCCTTTTCCTTGAACTGCTCAAAGCTCATACCCGTCTCCTCCAGGAGCCAGTTCAGATAGGTATAGCGGTCCGGCCAGGGGAAGGCATCATGAAGGCCCAGGCCGTGCGCCACATCGAAGATCACATCCCTGTCGTCCCTGGTTTCACCGATCTGGGCAAGTTTCTTACGGGCAAGGACGCACCAGATTTTATGCATGAAGACTACGTCGTCCTGTTCCAGCCAGTGAGCAGCCGGCAGAACAAGGTCCGCAAGTT
>JADGQN010000395.1 GCA_017881765.1 Syntrophobacterales bacterium
TTCCTGTTCGCCACGCAGGTGAGCACCATGTTACGTGTCAAGAATAGTAGACTATGATAACGCAACAGCATCATGGGATATTACGTTACATTATTCCTCGCTACGATGAGGTCTCCCTGTTCGCGATGAGCCTCACATGTACCCTCCTTTTGGTTGTCGGGCTATTCTCCACAAGCCAAGTACAATTTGACCTCTCGACTATGAACCTTAAACTGTTTCTGGTGGTTTTGATATTTTTCGCCGGCCTTGTCCTCTCGATTTATCACGCACTTGTGAATACGCCGAAATCATCGGTGGAAAAATTCTGCATGCTTGTTTTCGCTGTAATCGTGAACGCCTTCAGTGGTCTTTTACGCGGGATTTATGCATTCAACTGGGCGACAGGCTGGCTATCCATATTCCCTGTAGTGAATATCGTAAATGGAATACTTCTGCTTTTTCTTTTTAGGACGCATGCGCTCACTGAATCCGACATAAGTGACGAGCATGCCCTCCATATTCAGGTAGCGTTTACCGCAGCAGTCGTCATCATTATGTTCATTGTCTGTAACTACATTTCAAAACTCATGTGGATACAGACACTCTCAATCTGCGTGGCGTACGCTACGAACATAGGTCGGAGGGTGCAAGTACTGTTTTGGTGGCTGCCATCAAAGAATAAAACCGCATAACGACTGGGCGCACCCAATCGCGCGATTCTCGCGCTCTGGGTGACCCTAGTGTTAGGCGTTGAAGGAGGGGCCCATGGGTAATCAAGACGAACTCAGAGGAATACGTGGGTGGTTAATCTTGGTGGCCATAGGGGTTCTTGTGAATCCGATACGTTTGCTGGCAACCTATTTCCCAATTTATGCGCGACTGTTCACTGATGGTTCGTGGCAAGCTCTAACGACGGTGGGTTCAGAGGCGTACAATCCGTTGTGGAGTCCATTGCTTATGGGTGAAATTATTTTCAACTCAGGCATGGTTGCAGTGTCTGCCTATCTTATATATCTCTTCTTTTCTAAACATTACCTTTTCCCGAGATTCTATATTGGGATTGTTGCGGTATCACTCGTTTTCATTCCACTAGATGCATGGCTGGTGTCGCTCGTGTTGCCGAATGAACCTATGTTCGACCTAGGAACTGCAAAGGAGTTCGCTAAAACGTTATTCGGTGGTCTTATATGGGTACCTTATATGCTCATCTCGAAGAGGGTCAAGGCAACTTTTGTAGCGAAAATGCCTAACAACATGCAGCCGACCTTGTAAACTGGGCGGGTGATCCAGGCGTTCGCCTACTGTATGAGATTGATCCGGAACCAACTGATTATGCCCCCAAGAATCTCTAGCACATTTCTGGCTGCGTGCTTCGGCTTCCTTTTCTACGCCTATATTGCGAGTTTTCTCTTTGCAGCCGTTTCACCTCAATTCGACGAAATCAGAAAATCTTGGAAACCGCATATTGTGACAATCCACTTAAAAGTGAGTTACTTCTCAGGGATCAAATATTGACATTTGAGGGTGACGGATCGGCGCGTAAGACGTGAAAGTTCGAACCAGGCAGTGCACCTGACGCGGAAGGATATGCAGCTTGTTCCGTAGAGGCTTTGTCGTATCCATTTTCCCATCCGCCGCGCAGGTGACTTTTTCGTTAACTGTACGACAGACCACCGACAAAAGAGACTTCCATAACGCTTGACGTTAAACGCCGCAGGGTATAATATATTCGTTAGATGATCAAGTCGTTCAAGGATAAGGAAACTGAAAAGGTTTACAGTCGAGAAGGCTCACGTAAGCTGCCCATAGATATCCAGCAGGTGGCTTTGAGGAAGCTGCGCATGATTAACAATGCCAAAACTTTGAACGACTTGAGGATTCCACCTGCGAACAACCTTGAGAAACTGAAAGGGAGTCGTGAAGGACAACATAGCGTCAGAATCAACGACCAGTGGCGTGTCTGCTTCAAATGGAAAGACGGAGACGCTCAGGAAGTGGAGATAACTGACTACCACTAGGGAGGAGCATCGTGAAGAAGACACTACATCCCGTACACCCCGGCGAAGTCCTTTTTGAGGAGTTTCTGAAACCCATGAATATCAGTCAGAACAGACTTGCTCTCAATATTGGCGTACCGGCCAGAAGGATCAATGAAATCGTCCTTGGAAAGCGGGGTATCAGTGCCGATTCGGCTCTCAGACTCGCAAGGTTCTTCGGAACGTCTGCCGAATTCTGGTTAGGCCTACAAGCGCAGTACGACCTCGATATCACCGCCGAGGCGCTCGGAGACCGACTAGACAAGGAAGTCAGGACGTACGCAAATGCGGGGTAAGGCAGAAAGGGCCAGTTAACAAGACATTACAGCCGACCCGGAAGAATGTTGGTGTATTTTTCAGCTCTGCCCGTCGCCGGTCGGCTGAATTCATCGTCGAGCCTGTAGAAAAAGTCTTTGGAAAAACTCGTTCGTGAGATGCAAAAGAAAGTGACCTCACAGAATGCGCTACGATCCATTTTTTGCGACGGACATGGGTAAGATGATACCCTACGCTCCCTGATCGCTCTCAGGAGGAGGTCAGGGATTTTTTTACAGGCTCGTTAGCGGAATGAGGCAATTTCGATGAGTTGGTCAAGAGCATTAGCGGCATGGTTCTTTATTGCAGTTGCGGAATCAATCAACGGAACCCTCCGAAGGATCTTTATATTGCCAGTGATAGGCGACTTGCGGGCGCACCAAGTTGGAGTGCTGGTCGCATCACTCATTATCTTTGCCATTGCCTGGGCTTGTATCCGCTGGATCGGCGCAAGAACGTTTTCGGAGCAGTTAACGGTTGGGGCGTTCTGGGTGGCTCTGATGGCCGTTTTTGAAGTAAGCCTCGGTTTGGCGTTTGGCTATTCGCCAGAGCGCATTCTCTCCGACTACAACGTCGCGGAGGGCAGGCTCATGATCTTTGGCATGACGTTTATGCTGTTCGCTCCCGTGCTTGCGGCAAAGGCGCGCGGGGGGCGACGGGGACGTTGGTGAAATGTTGAAATATAAACCGTGGAAGCCCTAATCAGGGGTTGCGACGGATCGCCGAAAGAGGCGGCTCCTACTGACGCAGGCGTTCGATCCAAGAAGATGAAAAGATGAAGAAGCGACTCCGCAAAAAGAAACATTATGGCGAATTCACGGAATGGGGAAGGCAACTCATCGTCACCAGAAATCGGAAGGAAGGTTTCGACGAATTCCTTGACGCCTTCATCGAGGAAGCCATCGAAGCAAACGGATGTTACTGCGGTGGAGGCGGGAAGGAAGACAAGCTGGATGTGGTGGTAGAGCTTGGCCACCGCTCGGACGATCTTGATGCAAGATTCACGAAAATCACGGCATGGCTCGACGGGCGACCCGATGTGCAGAGCTGGAGGATGGGCGATGAGTTCGATATCTGGCATGGAGACTGCCAGGACATTGACTAGGACCGAACCAGTAGGTGCAGCTAACTCGGCCATACGGCGGCCTCGTAGCTGACCTCGTCGTTCGGCTTAAGATTAATTGAAATCTTCCCTGGCCGGTGCTATTCTTTTGTTAAAACAAGGGGATATGTCATGTCGATACCCATGGAAAAAGACGAAGCCCATAAAATGATTGACCGCATGCCGCCAAACGCCACGTGGGACGACCTTATGCGTGAGATTTATGTCCGTGAAGCCATTGAGCGTGGCCTCGCCGATAGCAAAGAGGGGAGGACCACGGACGTGAAAGAGGTCCGGACAAAATACGGCTTGCCCGAATGAAGGTCCATTGGACCGACACAGCCCAATCCCACCTCCATGCTATCCATGCCTACATCTCCCAAGACTCGCCTGCCTTTGCCAAACGTACGGTTGATCGGCTCACCCGAAGGTCACAGCAGATAGCTAAGTTCCCTTTCTCCGGCCGAAGAGTCCCTGAATACGACATCGACCCAGTCAGAGAAATGATTGAGGGTTCCTACCGCGTTATCTACTACATTAAGCCTGACCAGATTGACATCATTGCAGTCATTCACGGGGCCATGGATGTATTTGCAACACCTGAACAAGAAATATGACAAGATCGAACCGCCCGATGCACCAGATCGGCGGGAAACGGCGCCTGCCTCCCGGTGAACCCCATCGTTCGGTGAAAGAGACGGAACTATGGACGAGGCAATAAAGGCATACCTCGATCGCGCATCGGAACTCATAGGTTCTCGCACTCCAGCGAGACGGTGCACGATGACGCAGTGGTTGAGGCATTGAATCAGGGGCACACGATAAAAGAGGCTCTATCAATCGCAGGGGAGAAGCACCCGGATGAGGCAATACAATGGGACGAGAGCAACTTAGCGGACATTGCAGCCCACTATGACTATCTGAAGGAACACGCCCACATTATAGGACTACTCGGGAGGCGCTAGGGACGACCGTAAATAAGTGATCCCTGAGAAGTAACTCTGTTTTTGAAATAATGAAGGTTTGCATAAAAAATTAATCCAGTATTTACAAGACATTGGAAACCGCATATTGTGACAA
>JADGQN010000396.1 GCA_017881765.1 Syntrophobacterales bacterium
ATCCGGCGTCTATCATGACTAATTCTCCGATGTCGAGCAGGTAGACTGAACAGTCCCGAGGATCGGTGATGTCGCTGCCTGCCACTCTAAATATGCGCATACGCACTCCGCGTTATAAAGAGATAGCACAAGGGGCCTGTTTGTCAAGCCGACCCTGGTACTTCCTAACCCGCAAAGAAGGGATGACATTTTCATCGCAGATGTACGCAGATAAGAGCAATGAGAGATATCCACAGATGAGTGTGGCCGTGTCCAGCATTGTGATACCGCGGCAATGCTGTCCACACCGCAGCGCTCCGCGCACGGGCTTACTGCAGCGTAGCTGCTGCAGTTTGACCGGATGTGGGGTTCTATCAACAGATCCGGTCAAGAAATGGAACATCTGAAGTTATCACAGCCTTATCCGCTCTTATCTGCAATAAAAAAGCGGTCTCTAGCGAGCGAAGCGGGTGGTGCTGACGGCGCAGCAGCTTCTGTGGTAAGCTGCTGTGACTGGAAACGGGCGATGGAAAAGCAAGTACCGGGTACAGGGAAAAGCAGCTTTGACCTGATTGACGCGCGAGAACTTTTCGAGCGACTCAGTCTCGAAAAGGCCAGCACCTTCGTTGACCTCGGTTGCGGGCGGGGAGAGTACGCAATCGAGGCGGCCCTGCGCATAGGGGAAAGAGGCGCTGTTTACGCCATAGACCTCTGGGAAGAGGGACTTGTCATCCTGGGCACAGAAGGTGAATTTAGAGGCCTCCCGCAACTAAAGGCGATAATCGCGGATATCTGCGCCGCACTGCCCCTTCAAGATCAAAGCACCGATGTCTGCTTTGCTGCTACGGTCCTTCATGATCTGGTCCGGGAAGGTTGTGCCGATCGGACGCTCGAAGAGGCAAGCAGAATCTTGCGTCCTCAGGGCATACTGGCGATTGTTGAATTCAAGAAATTCGACGGTCATCCCGGCCCGCCGATCGATGTAAAGCTCTCTCCCGATCAGGTGGAGCAGATTGTTGCCGCGCACGGATTCACAAGGAAGGAATTCACGGAGATAGGGCCCTACAACTATCTCATTACGTTCCACCCGCCCGTCGCTCTCAACAATGGGTAACCAGTACAGGTGCGCTCATAAATTACCACGGGCGAGGCGGATGGCCGCTTGCGTGTGTCCCGGTAATTGACAGACAGAGTTTTCGACTTACAATAAGTAAGGATGAATCGATAGGGAAAAGTGTAAGAGGAGGGAAAAGAGTTCATGGCTAGAGAACACTGCGTCAACGCAACAACGGTGCTCTCATTCCTCGTGGGAGGTATCATCATAGGAGTGGGCATTGCACTCCTCGTGGCGCCACAATCCAGGGAGTTACAGGAGAGGATAAGAAGTGCTATTGGAAAAAAAGAAAAGCTGACCAGAGAGCA
Source organism: Syntrophobacterales bacterium (assembly GCA_017881765.1). Lineage (GTDB taxonomy): Bacteria > Desulfobacterota > Syntrophorhabdia > Syntrophorhabdales > WCHB1-27 > JADGQN01. The sequence continues at coordinate 1,402 of JADGQN010000396.1, forward strand.
GATCATCGAGGAAGGGATCCAGTGTGCTGTGCCGGAAGGGGTTGACATGTGCTATCCTAGACAAGGAGAGGAAACATAATACCAATTTGTATTCACGTGTATACCTTCGTTGTCGCTGCGTCCTTACAGGATGCTTCGCTAGCGCTATCGCTCTCCTCGACGTACTTCTAGTACGCCCGGGTACGTGAGCAACTGTTCCTGCTTCAAAAGATAGGGCTGTCTCACACAGAGATCACAGCGCAGCCCGTGGCCGCGAGCAAAAATAAGACTCTATCTCACGCCCAGTCGCTATGCTCCTTCGAGTCCGCAGAGGTCACAGAGGTAGAACGAGAGAAGACAGGGGGCTTTTTGATTTTCCGGTGAGAGGCCGGAAAATCAAAACCGTCTGCCTCTCCGTGGCACGGTGATGATTTGGGACGCTCTCCCCGGTCTGGTTGTAAAGGTTAGTCTGCTGCGGAGCGGCAGACAACATATATCAGGTTTTCCACGACTACTCGCGCGTCAGCGCTAGCGAGCATCCTGTAAGGAGATGCTGTGCGAAGAATTCTCTCCGAGAATTCAGAGCACGCACATGCATACTCTCCGTATTTCTCTCCTCAAGTCTTTCCTCTGCGAACTCTGCGGCCTCTAGCGAGTATAACGAGCGGGCGTGAGATAGAGCCTCGTTTCTAGTTGAGGGTTGACTTTCTCGCCGGTTCCAGTAAAATGGTGTTCGGCGACAAAAGAAGGGCTTGAGAATTTAAGGAGGCAACAGCATGACGACTGAAGAGCTGGCAGAAGTATTCCTGGCTTCTCTCTACGATATGGCAGAAGCAGCTCCCCATCCTTACTTCCTTTTCTCCATGAATGAGTTTGTTCCGCGGATGGGCATTACCGACATGACAGATCTACGCAAAGCGCTGAGTCTCCTCGAGGAAAAGGGCCTGGTCTATCTGGCGTCCACGGACGCGTGGGGAGGCGTCAGTGCCGGGATCACCATGGAAGGTTCGGTATTTGTGGAGAAAGGCGGCCAGACAGGTATTATCGAGCGTTTTCGCGAAGACCCGTCCTCGATCGGCATCGCGCCTGAGCACGGGCCGTCGCCCCTACCAATACAGGTGGGTCCCGAACCATTACTGCCGCAGGAGCCTCCTTTGCAGTCTCCAGTCTCTGACTCTTCAGAAGGCATGCTGGGCGCGGTTCTATCGGAAATGGCAACAGCCATCCAGAATGAAACTACGATGGAACCTTCCACGAGAAGGGACCTTATCGCGGACATTGAAACTCTGGGAATCCAGCTTTCGAAGCGGACAAAGAACCAGGCCATCATCATGGCCATTCTCGATAATCTCTCCGGATTTCCCTCTCTCGCGCCCCTCGCAAGGCTCATTGTCCGTTTCTTGGGTGAACAGAGGCCGTGATTGAAGGAGCATCCGGACATTTCCTTACAAAAGGAGGAACAGTATGGATCGCAGGACATTTTTGAAAACGGTCGTGGCAGCGGGGGGAGCAGCGTTCTTTGCGACTCGTGCTTTCGCCCTGAAATTCTTCCCGAATCCGGGCAAGAAGAAATGGGCTGTGCTGTTCGGATCACGATACGGAAGCACACGGGACGCATCTCTCTGGATCTCGGAAGGGATGGGAGGGATCGCGGACGTGTTCGATGTTCGGGAGAATCCTGACCTTTCCGCCTTCGACGCAATCATCGTCGGTTCGGGCATTTACATGGGCAAGATCGATCCGCCCCTTGCCGCCTACCTCGCAAAGAACGGATCCGCCTTTTCCAACCGAATCAAGGCACTCTTTGTCGTGTGCGGCCAGGGCGATACCCCTACGGGGCAGGGATTCGTCGAGGGACTCGCGAAAGCTTGCGGCGCGAAGCCCGTCATCACGAAGGTCTTTCCCGGACGATTGACCAAGCGACTCCTCAACGCAGAGGATTATAAGATCGAAGAAGAGGTCGCCAAGAAGTATAAACAGCCTTACGAGGACTATGACCGTCTTCAGAGAAAAGACTGCTTGAAATTCGGGGAAGAAATACTTATGAAAGAGTAGTGGGTCCCGCTGGAAGTGACGTCCTAGAGAAGGAGATAGAATGAGCGGTATCTTTGGATTCATCGGTAGGAGCAATGCGTTCGTTGAAGTAAGGACCGGCCTGGAAAATCTTTCTCACAGAGGACAGGAAAGTTGGGGCATTGTGTCAGGACTAAAGGATGGCTCCTTCTCGGAAGTGAGAAGAATAGGATCGATTTTTCAGGGGCTGCCCCTTAGTCGACTGCACGCCGGCTCCGTGGCTATCGGTCAGGTCCGTTATCCTACGGCAGGAGAAGCCAGTGAGCGCAATTCGCAGCCCATAGTCGGCAGCTCCAGGAAAGAAAAGATTGCGGTCGTCCATAATGGGCATATCCCCAGATACAAACAGCTAATGGAGGAGATCGGCGGTCTTTTTCAAACGGAAACCGACACGGAAGTTATCCTCCAAATGATGGCACGGGCTGAAGGCTCAACGCTGCTGGAAAAGATAAAGCGGACGTTGAGTGTTCTGGGCCGGGAGGCGGCTTTCAGCTTGATATTTCTGCATAGAGGAAAGCTGATTGCCGCCCGGGACCCGTTCGGGTTCAGGCCCCTTTCAATCGCGAGGAGGGGGGAAGAGGGAGACTACGAGTGGGCCATAGGTTCTGAAACGTGCGCTTTTCACGACCGGTTCGAGTGGATGGGAGATGTCGAGCCCGGGCAGATCGTACTGATTGACGCAGACCGGGCCAGGACAGTCTCTTTTGCTTCGCCCAACCCCCGGCCCTGCATGTTGGAATGCCTTGATTTTGCTTCTCCGGCAAGCCAGGTTTTTTCAATAAATATCTATGAATTTCGGGAAAAGGTTGGAGCCACGTTGGGAAAAGGCGAAACCCAAAAGGCCGATATGATTGTTCCCATTCCAAGGGCGGCCATACCCGGCGCGTTGGCCTTTCACGCCGCTACCCAGATACCTTATAAGCAAGCCATCAGTACCATTGGCGAAATCGGCAGGATTTTCATAGTCTCAAAAGAAAAGGACAGGTTGGAGAAGGCAGAGAAGAAGTTTCAGATTAACCGGGAGGTAGTGAAAGGAAAAGAGATACTGCTGATCGATAC
>JADGQN010000078.1 GCA_017881765.1 Syntrophobacterales bacterium
TGCAACGTCCTTGATGAACTGCTCGTGTATATTCTTAACTATACCGTCCAGATAAGCCCTCTCCTCCGGCTTCATTTCCCTGAAAGGCGTACCCGCGTCTTTCAAGTCGCCCGCTTTGATCGTGTTGCTCTTCACTCCGATCTTTTTGAGGAGTTCCTCCAGGATCATTGACTGCATGATCACACCGATACTGCCCGTAATGGTAGACGGGTTCGCGTAAACCTTCTCTCCCGCTGCGGCGATGTAGTATCCTCCTGAAGCGCAGACGGAGCCCATGGAAACGAAGACCTTCTTCTTCCCCTTGAGCTTCATCACCTCCCGGTATATCTCCTGAGTCGGTCCTACGGCACCACCGGGCGAATTTATCCGCACGATCACGCCTTTGATGGTCGGGTCCTCTTTGAAGCGTATAATATCTTCCATGGTTTGACGGGAGTCAGAGATAACGCCTTCGATCTCCACGACCCCGACCCTCTCTCCTCCCTTTCCCATAAATGCCCTGACTATTGAGAGAAGGAATACCAATAGTATGACCCCGAGGATAACGATGAGTGTTTTTTTCATCCTTGACGTTGCCACATTTTCACCTTCTTGTCAGAAGCACGGTCCCGAAGGGCCTTTTTTGCGCTAAACCTGCCAGCTTCAGTTTGACGATTTCCATAATCGCAAGGACTGTTGCCACTTTCTCCGATAGATCGAGATCAGCCTTGGGATTCCACGAGAAACTTCCTGCTTCACAGAGCGCGAGGCGCAGGCTCTCCAGCTTTTCTTCCAGTGTCGGTCTAATTTCTCGTATGACCAAGAACCGTTCCTGTTTACTCTTCATCAGGTCGAAGAAGAGCATGCACATGGCCGTGAGATCCTGATCTTCTTCCTCAACCTCAAGACCGCTTCTGCCCCTTGCGAAGATATCCTCACCCAGCACCGGGAGTTCTTGGAAGATGGCCACCATGCCTTTGATCTTTTCATATTCCAGGATCTTCTCCACCAGTTCAGCCCGGGGGTCTTCCTCCTCTCTCGGAAGCAACATGCGCGATTTTATGCACAACAGAAGAGAGGCCATTTCGATGAAATCTTCCGCGATCCTGAGGTTCATCTGTTTCACCAGCTCAACATACTCCAGGAAACGTTCCGTAATCATGCCTATGGGGATATCGAAGATGTCGACTTTGTTCTTCTTGATGAGGTTGATGAGCACGGAAAGCGGCCCCTCAAAACACTCCATCTGTACTTCCAGTGTCGGTACATTCAGATTCACGGTTGCACTCCCCTTTCGTGTATGTACTGGTGGACGAATGCTATTTCCTGCTCTCTCGTCGTCAAGGCCAGGTCAATTTTGGCGTCTTTGAGGGCATCCAGAATCTCGCCAAAAACCGGGCCTTCCTTTACCCCCATCTGTTTCAGGTTTTTTCCGCTTAAGAAAGGCTTGAAGGTATCCGCGTACGTAATAAAATTCGAGATCGCCTTCTTCATATCATCGGATTGTGCTTTTGCCATGGTGAAGAGCCGCGCCTCAAGGCTCAGAATCTCCAGTTCCCTGTATATCTCACTCTTCTTCATCGTCCGGATAGCCGCACCAAATTTTGCCATTACTTTCCTGGTTTTGTCCACATCGTTTTCGAGTTTATTTCTCATCGTCTCGGAAAGTTCGAGTTTTCCAGCCAACTCCCCCACATCCTTCAGGCCCACATGGTCCACGAAACCGAGCAGATAATAGAAGGTCTGGTTCAGTTTGCCCTTGTAAAGCAATATGTACCACTTGAGCACGGTGTCCATTTCCCGGAAGAGCTTCTCCTTTTCGGCATCAAAGGCAAGCTGCGGATAGATAAACTTCAGCAAGTCGAGTTCCTGCAACCGTTTGAGGACAGCGCCGGGATTCTCTTCCGCCAGGATGAGGGCAAGCTCGCTCCACATTCTCGAGCCCTTTATCCTCGATAGGAAGCCCATCCTGATGGTGTTTTTGACCAGGTTCAGCGTGAACTTGCCGATCTGAAAGCCGAAACGGCGCTCAAATCGTACCGCCCTGAAAACTCTCGTGGGGTCTTCCACGAAGCTCAGGCTATGGAGGACCCTGATCGCCTTTTCTTTAATGTCCCGTTGAGCCCCGAAAAAGTCAATCAGTTCTCCCTTGGTATTCTTGTTCAAAGATATGGCCAGTGTATTAATCGTAAAGTCTCGCCTGTACAGGTCAAGCTTCAGAGAGCTGTGTTCCACTATGGGGAGCGCAGCGGGAGCCTTGTAATATTCGAGCCGGGCCGTGGCTATGTCGACGCTGAAACCGTTCGGGTAAATCACCTTAGCCGTGCCGAACTCCTTGTGCGTGCGGACCTTTGCGTTTACAAGCCTGGCCAGTGCGTCGGCAAAACGGATCCCGTCACCCTCCACAACTATGTCGATATCATAGTTTGCTATGCGTAACAGGAGGTCTCTCACAAAACCACCGACGAGATAGGCGTGATAGTTCATCTCGTCCGCAAGATTGCCGATGGCGCTCAGTTTATCGAGCACCTCTCTGGAGAGCCGTTCTTCCATCAGCTTCTTTACGTTCCTTCTCTTTTCGTAGATGTCGTGGTAATCCATTTTGCCGAGGATTGTTTTTCTGATTTCGTCTTCCAGTATCCTGAGGAGGTCCGTCCTTGTAATAGCCCCTTCCAGGATGCCTTCTTTAACCACCGGGACGAACCTCTGGTTTCCCCCGATGATGATCTCCTTTACCCGTTGAATCGAATCCTCGGGCGCTGCCACGGAGAACTCCGTGAACATGTATTCCTTCACAGGCAGGTTCTCCAGCTTGTGGAACGCTGCCTTTTCCGCGATCTGGCGCGAGATAATACCTGCTATCGCATCACCGGACGTTACGGGCATTGCATTGATATTATATTTCGTCAAAATGGTCTTTGCCTCACTGATGGGTGCATCCTGATCAACCGTTTTTACCGGGAAGAACATGATGTCCCGTGCCTGCCATAGGGGCTTTACATACTGGTTGAGGTATTGGAGGAGCTTGGTTTTTGTTTCCTCCATGGTGCTCTCTTTGACCGTCGCAGAAGCTGCCTCTTTGTGGCCACCTCCGCCGAGCAGCGTAAGGACGTGCCCAACGTCCACTTCAGGTATGCGACTTCTGCCGATGACGTAAATCCTGTCGTCCATGCGGAAGAGCGCAATGACCGCATTCAGGTTTTCCATGTCTCTGAACTTCTGGACAAGGACAGCCAGATCGCCGATATAGTCCTCGCTCGAGCCTTCCGTTATGACCACGTCTATTCCGTTCACGTTATAAACGGTCGCCGCCTCTATCAGGTCGCGCAGCAAATAGACCTGCTCAGGGGAGAGTTCCTTAACGAGTATCTCAGAGACGATGTTCACGTTGGCGCCTTTCGATAGCAGAAATGAAGCGGCGTCAAAATCCTCTTTCGTGGTCGACGGATATTGAAAGCTGCCCGTCTCCTCGTAGATACCCAGCATCATGATCGTCGCTTCCTCAGGAGACAGGTCTATATCCTTTTCCCTGAGCAGCGCGATCAACATGGTCACGCAGGCGCCGGTAGAGCCGGTCACGTGGACTTCTCCCTTGATATCATCCTCCGCGGGCGGGTGGTGGTCGTACACGTGAACCGTGAGATTTTTGTTGTCGAGAAGCCTTGCCAGTTCACCGATCCTTTTTCGCTGCTTGGTGTCGACAAGGATCAGCGTGTCTACAGCGTCGTAATCGAGCTCCTTCGGTTTCGCAATGTCGAGGAAATAGGCTGTGGAGTGGATAAGAAAATCGCGCACGCTCTTCTCTTGGGAGCCGGGAAAGACAAGCAAAGCATCGGGGTAAAGCTTTTTCGCGGCGACCATCGAAGAGAGGGCGTCAAAGTCAGCGTTGTAGTGGGTGGTGATGACCTTCATGTGTCAGATACCGTTTACTGGTTGATCAGTTGAATAGTTGATTCGTAACTCCCAAACCACGGCCTTGTTTATTTTTCTACCAGTCAACTAATCAACTAGTAAACGAATCAGCCCTCCCGGGGCGCTAGCCCCGGGGATGGTATTTCTTGTGAACCTCTTTGAGGCGCTTTCTGTCCACATGGGTATAGATCTGTGTGGTTGAAATATCTTCATGGCCGAGCAATATCTGGACGGACCTCAGGTCTGCACCGCCTTCAAGCAGGTGCGTGGCAAACGTGTGCCTCAAGGTGTGAGGCGAGACATGACCGGCGTGCTCAAGCTGCAAGCCATATTTCCGTATAACCTTCCAGATGGCCTGCCTGGTAACGGGCAATCCGCGCTTGTTGGGAAAAAGGTATATACCGTCCGGTTTCGTCTCCTGGAGGTAGAGCTTTATGATATCTCTTGCGTAAGTGCCGAGCGGCACCATCCGCTCTTTCGACCGTTTTCCCGAGGCGATGAGAAAACCGGCATCAAGATTGATATCCCTTTTCCTCAGGCCGGCCAGTTCTGAAACGCGAAGTCCGGTGGCGTACAAAAGCTCAAGGACGGTTCTGTCGCGCAGTGTCACCTTTTGGGATGGTTTCGGGGTGAGCAGAGTGGCCATCTCTTCCTGGCTCAGGACGTTCGGTATCGGCGGTGAGAATTTAGGCATCTCGATATCGGCCACCGGGTTTACCGCAATCTTGCCATCGAGCAAGAGGAAGTTGTAGAAGCTCCTAATGGCGGATAGAGCACGGACGATGCTCCGTGTCTTCTTACCCCTGCTCCTTAAGAAGCCTATATATTGCTCAAAGTCTCTTGGCCCCGGAGCGGCCGAAACGTGATCTTCCGCGAACTTAATAAAATCGAGAATGTCCCTGTTATAGGCTTCGACTGTATGAGGAGACGCTCCTCGTTCCGTTGTCAGGTGGGTGACGAAGGCATCGAGGTCCGAGTAGAGGTTCATACTTCCCAGATCAGTGTTGAGTGTTATGTGTTGTGTGTTATGTATAACTGCCGGCCGCCCGGTTCCGACCGCTTGCTCCTTTCATCAGTTACTCAACACATAACACTGTTTACTGTCGTCCCGTTGAGCCAAATCCTCCGCTGCCACGGTCAGTCTGTGGCAGTTCCTTGACTTCGTGCCATGAGATGCGGCCTGTCCTGTGGAATACCATTTGAGCAACCCTGTCGCCCGACCGCACGGTGAAAGGCTCATTGCCCAGGTTGATAAGGATCACTTTTACCTCTCCCCGGTAATCGGCATCTATGGTGCCGGGGGTGTTGAGAACGGTAACACCGGAGGTGACAGCCAGGCCGCTCCTTGGCCTCACTTCGGCCTCAAAGCCGTCAGGGATGCCGATGCGGATTCCGGTGGGGATGAGGGCCCGTTCGAGGGGCTTTAACGTAATCGGTTCACGGAGGAGGGCACGAAGGTCCATCCCGGAAGAGGAGGCGGTGGCATAAGAGGGAAGCGACGCGCCATCATCCCGGGCGATGAGTACCTCTAACTCTTCCATAAACTCTCAACGACGTTCTTGTCCACGCGACCGAGAATCGCGAGAGAAATCCGGGATAGATCACCGAACACAGACTGGCTCATTTCATCCAGTTGAGCTTTCTGGATGCCGTCGATCGATTTCAGCGTCTCTCTCAGGGGGACATACCCGTCAAAATAGATCTCGTTTTTGGCAAGCCTGCCCATGCGGGCTTCGGAGCTTTCCAGAGAGATGAAGAAATTTCCCTTGATATGTTCTTTTGAGAAGCGGATCTCGTTTGCAGCCACTCCATTATCCCGTAACTGGGCCATCTCTTTCTTGATCAGGCCAATCACTTCCTCCAGATATTCGAGTGATGTGGACGTGGTAATGCCGAAGGTACCTACATCGTGAAAGCAGTTGACGTACGAGAAGATATTATAGACGAGCCCCCTTTTTTCCCTGATCTCCTGAAAGAGGTGAGAGCTCATGCTCCCGCCCATGATAGCGTTGAGGGCATAGAGCGGATAGCGCCTATGGTCTGTCTGACCGACGCCGTCAGTACCGATACAGAGGTAGATGTGTTCAAGGTCCTTTTCATACACCTCGATGTCTGTAAATGAGGACGGTTTTTCCACCGATGGTGCTGTCTCGCCTTTGCTCGTATATTCTCCGAAGAGTTTCTCGATCTTCTTCACAAACGCGTCATGATCTATGCGTCCTGACGCTGTAACAATCGTATTTGCAGGTGCATGATACCTGGAGAAATGCGACACAAGCCTCTCCCTGGACATCTGTTGCACATTTTCCTCTTTGCCCAGGATAGACATGCCCAGCGGGTGGCCTCTGTAGTAGGTAGAACTGAACATGTCGAAGAGATATTCTTCGGGGTTGTCGTCGATCATCTTTATTTCCTGAAGGACGACCTGCTTTTCTCTCTCGATGTCCTCTTCGCTGAACAGGGAGTTTTTATACATATCGGCAAGAATGTCGATGGCAATGTCCATGTCGCGTTTGAGCACCCTCGCATAGACACAGGTGTACTCCTTGCCTGTGAAGGCATTCAAGGTACCGCCGACGGCATCGATCTCTCGCGCGATGTCGTAGGCGGTTCTGTTAGCGGTTCCCTTGAAGAGCATGTGCTCGATGAAGTGAGAGATGCCGTTGTTGGTGGGATCTTCGTACCGGCTTCCGGTTTTCCACCAGATGCCGAAGGAGACCGTCGGGAAGTAGGGCAGGGTTTCAGTGGCGACCCTGATCCCGTTGTCGAGGACGGTCTTCCTATACATCCTCTGCTGTTCCCTTGGTTTCCTTGACGGCTGCCTTTCTTGAGAGCCTGATCCGTCCGTTCGATTCAACGTCGAGTACTTTCACGAGGATCTCGTCCCCTTCCTTAACGACGTCGCTCACCTTCTTTATATACGTGTCGGAAAGCTGGCTCACGTGCACGAGGCCATCTACCCCGGGGAGAATTTCGACTATGGCGCCAAAGTCGACAACCTTCTTGACCTTGCCCATGTAGAGGGCTCCTATTTCGGCCTCTTTGGTAATCTTCTTAACGATCTCGATTGCGGCGTTGGCTGCTTCCGCATCCTGGGAAACGATCCTGACAAGGCCTGAATCTTCGATGTCTATCTTCACGCCTGTCTGCTCGACGATGCTCTTTATGACTTTGCCGCCCGGGCCGATTACCTCACGTATCTTCTCCGGCTTGATCATTATGGTGTATATGCGTGGTGCATAGGGAGAGAGATCCTCTCGCGGGCCGGGGAGTGCTTCGGCCATGATGTCGAGGATCCTCCCGATACCTGTCTGGGCCTGATGGACGGCTTTGCGCATGATCTCTTTGGTGATGCCTTTGGTCTTGATATCCATCTGCACAGCCGTTACGCCTTCCCGCGTGCCTGTTATCTTGAAATCCATGTCGCCCATCGCATCCTCGTCCCCGAGGATATCTGAAAGCACGATGTCCTTCCCGTCCTGGATGAGAAGGCCCATGGCGATACCTGCAACACGTTCCTTTATCGGTACGCCTGCATCCATGAGCGACAGGCAACCGCTGCAAACAGACGCCATTGAAGAGGAGCCATTCGACTCGAGGATCTCCGAGACTATCCGTATCGTATAAGGGAAATCTTCTTTCGAAGGCAGGATCGGCGCGAGAGCCCGCTCCGCGAGGTTACCGTGGCCTATCTCCCGTCTCGACTTTGCCCTGAGGAAGCTTACCTCCCCAACGCTGTAAGGCGGAAAATTGTAATGGAGCATGAATGATTTGTAGCTTACTCCCTCGAGCAGAGATTCTATTTTCTGCTCATCTTCCGCGGTCCCGAAGGTTGTCACTGCGAGCGCCTGGGTCTCGCCTCTCGTAAAAAGACTGGAGCCATGCGTTCTCGGAAGGATGCCGACCTGGCAAGTGATTTTTCGGATCTCGTCAGCGCTCCTGCCGTCTATCCTCTTGCCCGTCGCAAACAGGGACTCCCGCATCATCTCTTTTTTTATCTCTTCGAACGACCTCGTGACTGCGATGGGCTGTGCATCCGCATACTTTGCAGCCAGTTCGTTATAGATGGCCTGCAGCCTGTCTCCCCGCTCTCTCTTGTTCGGTATGGAAAATGCCTCGGTAAGGTCTTTCTCCGCAACGCTTCTTATCTCCGCCTTCAACTCCTGAGGCGCCCCGGCGGGCTTCACGGGCCACTTTTCCTTGCCTACCTTTGCCCTCAGCTGCTCCTGCAAGTCCAGGAGAGGAATCAGGCTTCGATGGGCCAGGTCAATAGCCTCGATCAGGTCTTCACCCTTGATGAACCGTGCCCCACCTTCGACCATCAGGATCGCTTCTCTCGTACCGGCGAGAATCATGTCGAGATCGCTTTCATTCATCTGCTGTAGTGATGGGTTTATGATGAACTCGCCGTTTACTCTTCCGATTTTAATCCCTGCCATCGGCCCGGCCCAAGGGATAGGGGAAATGACCATCGCGGCTGAAGCGCCGATCATGCCGAGCAAGGCGGGATCGTTTTCCTGGTCCGCCGAGAGCACGGTTGCGATGACCTGCGTCTCGTTTCTCCAGCTCTTCGGGAAGAGCGGTCGCAAAGGCCTGTCTATCAAACGGGACGTCAGTGTCTCTTTGTCCGAAGGCCTGGATTCTCTTTTGAAAAATCCGCCTGGAAATTTACCCGCCGCGTAAGTCATTTCCTGGTAGTTTACCGTCAAAGGTAGAAAATCCTTATCCGTCTCCCTTCTGTCCCCCACTGCAGTGACCAGCACAACGGTATCGCCGTACCTGACGAGCACACTCCCATCTGCCTGTTTTGCGACCAGACCGGATGAGATAGTCAGCGGTCTGCCAGCGTATTCTACTGTAATCGATTCTTCCATAATACTCCTCTCGTAGTATTTCTTTATTTTCTCAGGCCAAGTCTTTCGATAAGCTTGCGATACCGGTCAACATTTTTTTCTTTCAGGTAGTTGAGCAGCCTTCTTCTGGCGCCCACCAGCATGAGCAAGCCTCGCCTGGAGTTGTGGTCTTTATCATATTTTTTAAAGTGTTCGGTGAGTTGTTTTATCCTTTCCGTAATCAGGGCAACCTGCACTTCCGGTGAACCGGTGTCCTTTTCGTGCAGCTTGTAGCCCTCTATAACCGTTTTCTTATGCCCCGCGTCCAATGACATGCTCATCGCCTCCTTAGCCGTTAATTAGTCTTTTTATCCGGATCGTCCTTGTCAATGCATCGACCTTTCCTATGCCGATCAGGGCTCCCTTTCCGGACATAAGCTTGGCAAACTCGCCGTTTTTTGCGTCCCTGGAGCCGTCCAGCAGGGGCACCGGCATGCCGTTCCTCAGGAACTTCTCCAGATTGTGATCAATCGTCACTTCCCTGAGACTTTTCAGGACATCTCGCAGAGATAGAGTATATTTTACTACATCCTGCTCTGTTTTTAAAGCGTCAAGAGGGGTGCTCATCTCCAGGGTGAATTCGCCGTGGCGCGCCCGTTTGAGTGAATGGAGTGCGGCCCCGCAACCGAGCAGCGCGCCTAAATCGTGGGCTATCACCCGGATATACGTGCCCTTGCTACAGGTTATTTCAGCGTCAATGTACGGATGGACATACCCGATGAATCTGATATCGTGGACTTCCACTTCCTTGTAAGGCGTGTCCATGATGACGCCCTTTCTCACCCACTTGTAAAGGGGCTTGCCATCTATTTTCTTGGAAGAGTAGACAGGCACCTTCTGCTGTATCTTTCCCTTGAACGTGAGTAGGGTCTCCTGCACGGTCTTCGTATCAAATATCGGGGGATCGACCTCGGATGTCCGTGTGCCTTCCAGGTCGAAAGTGTCCGTGGTAATACCCAGGACAAAGCGCGCAACGTATGTTTTCTCGCCGTCCTCGAGGAATGGTATGAGCTTTACTCCCTCATTCAGAGCCACGGGCAAAATCCCTGTCGCGTTCCGGTCAAGGGTGCCGATGTACCCGATTTTCTTAAACGGGTAGATGGTTTTGAGCCTCTTGATGACGTGATAGGAGGCTATACCCGAGCTCTTGTCAATGACGAGGAATCCGTCCATCATAGCGCTACGGCCTCAATAAGCATTTTCTTGACCTGGTCAGCGCTCCCCTCGATGGTGCAGCCTGCCGCATTCTTATGACCTCCGCCGCCGAATCGGCTTGCGACGGACGCCACATCAATATTTCCCTTCGATCTCATAGATATCTTGTACCGGCTCTCGCCGATCTGCCGGGCGACGATGGCTACCTCAACACCCCTCATTTCTTTCAGGAATTCGACAAACCCTTCGGCGTGCTCCCTCGATCCTCCTGTTTGCCTGAACAGTTCATCCGTGATGTACATGATAGCGAGCCTGTTGTCGTGATACGTCTCAAGGGTCGCGAGTGCTCCGCAGAGCAGTAGAAACCGTTCCTTGGGATGGCTTTCGTATACTTTCTCCGCAACGTACGACGGGGTCACCCCGAAGTGCGTCATTTCTTCGCAGATAATGAATGCCTTCGAGTTTGTGCTGTTGTAACGAAAGGAGCCCGTGTCAGTCAGTATGGCAGTATAGATGTTCACGGCTATTTCGAAATCCATCGGGATATCGAAAGCCTTCAGGATACCGTAAATAATTTCCGCGGTGGAAGAGGCGCGCTCATCGATGATGTTTAAGAACCCGAAGGCCTCGTTCGTGTCGTGATGGTCGATGTTAATGATCGGTCCTTTATCTTTGAGCTTTTCGTAACCATCGCCTATCCGGAAGAAGTCGCCGCAGTCGACCGCAAAAATGGCGTCGAACGGCTTTGCCGGTATCTCGTGCACGAGGCTTTCCGGTCGAGGGAGGAACTCATATCGATAAGGCACCTTGTCTTTGAGATAGACGACGCTTTTCTTGCCGAGCGTCTTGAGGGCAAACGAGAGGGCGAATGCCGAGCCTATGGCGTCGCCATCCGGGTCGATATGCGAGGTGACCATGAACTCTTTTCCCTTTGCAACTATCTCTTTAATCCTCTGAAACATTGCCCACCTTTTTCAGGATCTCGTCGATTCTGGCAGCCTTTTCCTGATCGGTGTCGTAGACGAACGTGATATCCGGCGTATACTTCATCCGCACCCTGTCACCCACCAGATGCTTTACATAGTTTGTCGCACGCTTCAAAGCCTGTGCTGTTCGCTCCTTTTCCTCATCGGAACCGTACACGGAATAGTAGACCTTGGCGTATTTCAAGTCTTCGGTCATCTTTACGTCGATTATGGTAATAAAACCGAGACCAGGGTCCTTTATCTCCTGCTGTATGATCGTCGATATCTCTTCACGCAGGAAGTCCTGCACGCGCTGTCGTCTATATTTCATTTCCGATCATCACAATTTCAGTTCTCGTGTCGATCACTTTCCCGATGTACAACGATTCGATGAAGATGTGGATATTCTCTATCATGCGTTCTACGATGTCTTTCCCGCTCCCTACTACCGAAAAGCCGATGGTTACCCGCTGCCAGAGGTTTGTCCGGTCGATCTCCATGACTGACACGTTGAACTTCTGTCTCGTCCGCTCCACTATCCTTTTTGTCGCCTGTCTCTTTTCTTTCAGGGAGTGGTTCTCAGGTAAGAATATTTCGACGCTTGAAATACCGACGACCATGCGTATGAGTTAGCCATCGAGAGTCTGTTTTTGTTCTTCTTCAACAAAGAATTCGATGACATCCCCTTCCCGTATATCGTTAAAGCCCTCCAAGGCCAAGCCGCACTCATAGCCTGCCTGGACCTCCTTGGCATCGTCCTTGAACCGTTTCAGGGATGAAAGCTTGCCCGAAAAGAGCACGTTCCCGTTCCTTCTCACCTTGGCCAGAGCGCTCCTTATCACCTTGCCCTCAGTGACGTATGAGCCGGCGATGCTGCCTAAACGGGAAACCGTGAATATCTTCCTCACTTCTGCCTTGCCAATGCTTACCTCCACGATCTTTGGCGCCAGCATGCCCTCCATGGCCTTGCGTACCTCGTCGATCATATCGTAAATCACCGAATAGGTGCGTATCTGGACGCGTTCCTGATCTGCGAGGACCTGTGTTTTAGACATCGGTTTTACGTTGAAACCGATAATAATAGCGCCGGACGCCATTGCAAGGTTGACATCGGTTTCGGTGATAGCCCCGACACCGCTATGGATAATCTGGATCTGTATGCTAGCCGTGGAGAGCCTTGTTAACGCATCCTGAATGGCATCAAGGGTGCCCCTGGCGTCGCCTTTCAGGACCACATTCAGCGTGAGCTTCTCCGTTTCTGCCATCTTGGCGTACAGGTCTTCAAGCGTCACTTTCGGACCTGCCATGTGCTCTTTCTCTCGAATCTTCTCCTGCCGGAACTGGGAGAGTTCCCGCGCATAGCTCTCTTCGGTCGTTGCAATAAAGGGATCTCCTGCTTGGGGCACGTCCGAGAAACCGACTACCAGTACCGGGGTAGCCGGAGGTGCTTTCTGTATTCTTTTCCCTTTGTCATCGACGAGCGCTTTTACGCGACCAAAGATCGTGCCGGCTACAAAAGGATCATGCACACTGAGGGTGCCTTCCTTGATAATCACGGTGCCAACGGGCCCATGTCCTTTATCGAGACCTGACTCAATGATAATACCCTTTGCCAGCTTGTCCGGATTGGCTTTCAGTTCCAGCATCTCTGCCTGAAGCAGGATCAACTCCAGAAGTCCTTCGATCCCTGTCTTCTTCTTGGCCGAGATCTTTGCCATGAGCGTAGTTCCGCCCCACTCTTCGGGGATCAGATTATACTCCGCCAATTCCTTCATCACTTTGTCGGGGTTTGCGTTTGGCTTGTCTATCTTATTTACGGCAACGATGATGGGAACGTTGGCCGCCTTTGCGTGATTGATCGCCTCTATGGTCTGTGGCATTACGCCGTCGTCGGCAGCCACCACCAGGACGACGATGTCGGTCACGAGTGCGCCACGGGCACGCATTGCAGTGAACGCCTCATGGCCGGGCGTATCGAGAAACGCAATCTCCTTGCCATTCACTCTGGCCAGGTATGCGCCGATGTGCTGGGTTATGCCGCCGGCTTCCCGTTCCGCCACATTGGTATTCCTGATGGTATCCAAAAGAAGGGTCTTTCCATGATCGACGTGACCCATGATGGTGACAACCGGGGGTCGAGGTTTTAGGTTCTCTTGCTCCTCAGACTCTGTCGCCTCTGTCTGCCTGGCCTGGAACTCCTCTTCCATGGAGAATACCCTTTCCACCTCAAAGCCAAGGTCTGTTGCCACGATGGATGCTGTCTCGTAATCAATCGATTGATTGATGTTCGACATGGTGCCGAGGGAGAGCAACTTTTTTATGATGTCCTGTGCCTTGACGCTCAAGCGTTTTGCCAGCTCCCCGACCTGAATCTTATCGGAGATCTTGACCGCCTTTCTGACAAGCCTCAGTTCGGACCTTGTATCGTCTTCAGTCCTTGCCTCAGCTCTTCCTCCCCTGCCCTTCCTGAAGGGGAGTGCTTTGCCCCGCCGTCTGAAGGCGTAGAGGTCTTCTTCGCGTATGACGACTTTTCGCTTGAGGAGCCCCTTTTTCTTGGCGGTGGTTGCTTCGAGCTCCTCTTCCTCGATTTTCTTGAGGAGCCGCTCCGCTTTCTTGCGATTCTTCTCTTCCTCGGGTTCTTCCTCTACCAGCTTGAATTCTTTCTCCAGGTCCTGTTTGTAAACCTCTTCCAGGGCCCGGGTAATCTCCTGCTTTTTCTCCTCGCCGATCGTTTCTATCTCGGGTTTGGCCTGGTCTTCTTTTGCAACCTCTTCCGCGGCGCTTGCGGGTTCTACCGCCGCCTCAGGCGCGAGTTTCTCTTCCGCTTTGTGAGCCAGCGCTGCTTCCGCCTCTGCGGCGGGAGGAGCCCCTGTTTCCACTTCAGTCGTTGCGGGCTGGCCGGCAGCAGCTTCCGCCGCCTTCTTGGATGGTACTTTTCGCTTTGTTACGGGCTGACCAGCCGCGGCCTCTTCGGCAGGCTTTATCTCTTCTATCTTTTCTACGACCGGTTCCGGAGGAGGAGGCGGT
>JADGQN010000397.1 GCA_017881765.1 Syntrophobacterales bacterium
CCACTGGAAGGGGGTACCGTCGCTGAACCACGGGGTAAGGCCGCCGTGCAGGTGGACGGCAATACGGTTAAGCGGGTAATCCTTCACCATTTTTCCCATGCCCATCATTACGGTGGGGTCGATGGGGATAATCGCTTCATCGAGAAGCTCGTTTTTCACGTTGAGCATGACGGGCCTGCCCCTCTTGGCCACGATGACGCCGCCGAGATATCTGGAGACGCCTCCGATGTCATGATAGCCGAGGAAGGTGGTACCGCCGGCGACCTTGGTGTACGGAATCCCGGGAATCTGTTGGGTGTACTTCTTCACACCCAGGTTGTACACGTCGGTGGACAAACCCGCAATCGTCTGGGTATGTCCTGTTGCCAGCGGAATGCCCGACGATCCCAAACCGGGTAAGGGGAACTGAAACTTGTTAATGATAGGACTCTGGCCGAACGCATACGCGCTGCGCATCATTCTCTTGAACGGGAGCGTGGGCAGCGCAAATCCCGCGCCTGTTATGAGAGCACCTCTTAAAAACTGTCGTCTGCTGATAGCCATTGGAAAACCTCCTTCGTTATAGTATTTATAAAACAATTACACCAGGGTAAGTCTGCGAAGCAGGGTACGTTCATTGCCGGCACTGCCTCCCAAGCTCACTGACGTATGCCACTTGTTTCGTCTCTCACCTCCTTTTCTTCAGATCGACTCATTTAGATAACTAGGATCATGTCAAGCCCTGTTGAAAAGAAGACCTAGGCCTTGTTGCACACGCTAGGACCGTATCGTGGTTAATTAAGGCGGGAGAGGGGTGGACCTCGGTTTACATAGCTCGCAACTATAGCAGAAGAGAGCCGACAGACCGGCCTCACGAGCGGAAGGAATTCTTTTCGGAATTGACATTCAAACGTCGTAACGGAGGTGTTGCACAGTGTACAAGCCGCGTCTCGTTCGACGAAGGTCGGGAAACCGGCTTTCGGGTAACCTTGTATGTAATCCGCTTCTACAGTTAAAATCGAAAACAGCAGAACCGCAGCTAAAAGGAGGGAACTTCTCTTGAAAATCCTTATCACTGTGACCCATGTCTCCTTTATGGGGCCAACCACCGTACGATCTCGCGGGCGGGGGTTTTGCCTTCCGCAATGGCGGATGTGAACGTTATAACAAGAACCATGCCAACTCGTGTCGCAAATGCCGTAAGCGCTTTTTTGGGAGTATTTTCATGCTCTTGGCTCGATTGCAATGGTGTGGAACGTCTGCATTCAGGTAATCACGCTGTCCTGTATGCAGGAATCGTCCTCTTTCCAGGATAACGGTGTGTGCGTGGGGTGAGGCCACGGCTTTGACGAACTATCTCTCAGGAAGGAATCCAGGTCACCCCTTTTGCGTGTCAAGTGGCCTTTTGTCAGCATATACACAAAATCATACGGGATCGTATGGGCTATCATGCAGACATATATAAGCCAGTGTTTCAGCTGCCCTGGATATCCTGATCATCAATAGATCTGCGTCAGGGGGGGATTTCTTGGACACAGTGGCTTGAGAGCGGCCGCGTGCTCAAGCGCGAAACCAATTTCTACGGGGTATGGAACTTTACTGGCAGATGATCACGGGACCGTCCTGGTAGCAGGTGATGGGGGTCCTCAAGACTGACTGAGTCTTCTGTGGTGTCGGTGCTGGCTGAGAAGGCACTGCTACATTATCTTGCCCTGATGGGTTAACAGAGCTTTGCCACGTTCCGAGGCCCTTAAGAAGGGCTTCGTATGATTGTGCGTTGCGTGTTCTCTCTCGTTCGGCCGCGATATCCCTTTCCAGCCTTTCCGTGTTGACGCGTGATATTAGTTGAGCCAGCATCAGGTTCGCTTCTGCTTCACTCAGTACACGCTTATCGATGCGCTCCGCCATTGCCAGCCTGTACGCAGTTATCAGGTAAATGAGATTCATGGCGGGATCTCCGGCCTCCTTGTGGGCCTGAATGATCACCGGGTTGGAACATTCCGTCGATGCGACATACGTCTTCAGTTCACCGTTGAGCCGCTTCAGTTCACACTCGGCCAGAATACTCTTTTCCTTCTCCTGCATGACCGCCACTTTTGCATCCCGTTCTCTTTGAACGTTTTGCAAGGAGTTTTGACAGCAAACAAGGAACGCCGACATGCCTATCACTAACCAAAGATATTTAAGATTCATGCGAGGTTACGGGCTCTTGGGCGCCCATGCCTCGTGGGGAGGGATCCATCTGCCGTCCACCAGCTGTCCGGGCACCACGACCCACTCTCCCTGCATATCTTCTGAAACCGCCCCCGGTTCTTCCGGGGCCGCGGAGTCAGGGTAGGCAGAAGCAAGCGGTACTGAGTAAGGGTCTGAGTATGGATCATAGTACGGCGTTCCGTAATACCAAGGGTCGGGATACGGCGTTCCGAAGAATCCTACGCCGTACCATCCGAAGGAAGAAGAGGCCCCGCGGAAGCGATGCCCTCCGAAAGATTGAAAACCGGCGCGACTACCTCCCCCGCCATGGAATCCGCCGCCGTGTCCACCGTGGAATCCGCCGTGTCCACCGCCGCCATGGCCGCCGCCATGTCCACCCCCATGTCCCCCTCTCGCATGCACCGATGTCGGGTAGGAAAAGCCGATCAGGAACAGAACGGCAATGCTAAGAACCAGTAGCTTTTTCATTTGAAACCTCCACTTAAGTAAACACCCATTCACACGAAAAATCAAGGCTCCGCATTCTCAAGTGTCAACGCATTCTCAAGCTTGGACCCTCATTTAAGGAACTTCCTTTTTCTGCGATACAATAAAAGAGGGAAAAATGGAAACCGCGGCCTGGAATAAAGAAAGATTCATCAGCGGGCTTGAGTCCGGAAAGCTTCTGCCGTCCCTCTCGCCACTCACCATGCGGCTGATCGAGCTCGCTGCGGACGACAACAGTTCATTGAACGATATCGCAGCGCTCATTGAAAAGGATCCTTCCCTCACGATCCGCATTCTCAAACTCGCCAACAGCGTCTTTTTCAGATTCGGCAACCCTGTTAAGACCGTAAAACAGGCAATTGTCAGAATCGGGACCCGACAGACCCGGCTCCTGGCCCTCTCGCTTTTGCTCAAGGATACGTTTCCCATGAGTAAGGTGGGTGCGGCGGATTACCGGCGTTTCTGGCGTCTCTGTCTGTATCAAGGCCTCACTGCTCAGTCACTCGCCCAACAGTTAAAAACAGGTGACGCCGAGGAAGCCTTCACGGCCGGGTTCACTCTCGAGATAGGCCTGCTGGCCCTGCTTCATGCCTTCGCCGACCTCAATGAGACCGCGAACGTACCATGGTATCCCCTGCCCCGCCTCCTTGAGTGGGAGAAAGAGCGCTACGGTGTGGATCACAGAGAGATCGGCGAGTTTATCCTCAGCCACTGGAAGTTCCCCGCCAGCTTCATATTGTGCCAGAAGTTAACTGCATTGACCCGGAGAGTGGACGATCTTCTCCCACTGGTGAAGGTCTGCGCCATGGCATCTCAACTATCGGCCTTTATATGTGAGCCGGGGGCCAACCTGCCCGAGGTGTTCGACACCCTCGAAGTCCGCTTCAAGCTGCCCAAGCCCCTCATTCATGAAGTCGTAGCAGCGACCCTCCAGCGGGTGGATGAACTCGCGCAGACGTTTGAATTGGAAGTCGACAGTAAGCGGGATACCGACGCTCTCATGGAAAAGGCAAGAGTGGTGCTTGAGCAATTGTCCGACAAGCTGCCCGAGCAGCAGCCGCCCTCGGACACAGGTTTTCTTCCCCCCGCCGAGCCGCAGAGCCTTGGAGACAGTACCAATGCGGTCAGGCATACGCTGGAAACCGTTGAGCATGAGATACGCGATCCTCTGACCGCGGTGGGAGGTCTTGTACGCAGGCTTGCCAAAACCATAGACCCCGCATCGGACCAAGGAAAGTACGTACAGGTCATACTGGCCGAGACTGAGAGACTTGAACAGGCGCTGAAAGGACTCGCTGCAACCCTCAAAGACAAATAACTACCTAACCATCGGCAGAACCAGGCGTAGATAAAAACAAACCCGCTTGCACCCCTCCCCTTTTCTGTTTATAACTTTGCATGGAGATTATTATAATAGGGGGGAAGGACCGCCGATGATCTATGATTTTGACCAGGCCCAAGAGCGGAGGGGGACTGATAGTCACAAGTGGCAGAGGTACGGAGACGGGATCATACCGCTGTGGGTGGCGGACATGGACTTTGTCTCCGCGGAGCCCATTATCGAGGACCTGCGCGAGAGGGTCGATCAGAGGATCTTCGGATATGCCCAGCAGGCCGATCAATTGCAACTTCTCATCCTGGAGCGGCTCGAAAGGCTTTACGGCTGGGAGGTCAGCACAGAGGATCTGATCTTGCTGCCCGGCGTGGTGACCGGGCTCAATGTCGCATGCCGTGTCTATGCGCAGCCCGGAGATGCAGTGCTCGTGCAGCCGCCCGTCTATTCGCACTTCATCACCGATCCTCTACTTCATGGGTGTGT
>JADGQN010000398.1 GCA_017881765.1 Syntrophobacterales bacterium
CCACGCCTTTTCCTCTGAAATCGGGAGACACGATCATATCCTCCAGAATGGCAACCTTCCTGCCCAATGCGGTGCTGATAGTAAATAAAATGAGCACCATCCCCTGGATGATCCCATCTATCTCACACACAAGCACGAAGCCTGCGTCCGGATTCTTTACGATCATTTCCAACCCTTTCCTTTGCAGCACAGGATCAGGGTTAAACTCTCGCTCCTGACTCAAGAGAATACCGAGCAATTCGGCGCAACGGGCCACATCATTCGTGTTTGCAAGCCTGATGGTTTCCATTGGTAGAGTGAGGAGTCCGTATGTCTCACGGCCCGCCGATCAATGCATGGCGAACCCTCTTGCTTAATACGGTGCTTTCAGCCGTGACGATTTATTCTTCTGCCCGGCAGTAAGCGCCTGTCACCTATATTAATCTCAGCAGCTAAGCCGCCGCAACACTTTTCTTTTCTGTCCGGAGCCTCATGATATCCTCCAGCGGTGAGATGAAGATTCTACTGTCCCCGGGCTCGTCCGCTTCCGTCGTTTCCCGTATGAGAGCCACAGCCTTGTCCGCCATTTCGTCAGTCACGACTATCTCCACCTTGGCCTCGGTAAGAAAGGGAGCTTCATACCTCATCCCTCTATAGATTTCAGGGGTTTTGTCCTGTCTGCCGTAACTCTTCACCTCCATCACGGTCATCCCTTTGATCCCTATTTTCGTCAGACCGCCTTTGAGTTCCTCAACTTCCTCAGGTTGGATTGTCGCCTCTATTTTCTTCACGTTTTCCTCCTCCTGATTTTATGTTAATAATTTCGATTACTATTTCCAAGCTGAATTATTAAGCCTCCCAGGATGATCATTGCGAGGCCTATCCACGTCGCACTGGGTATTTTCTCTTTGAATACCAGACGACCAAACAGAATGCTTACGCATGCGAATACTGAGACATAGACGCCGAGTAACCTTGAGAAATCCCATTTCACGGTGTTGACAACGACGCCGTAACAACCCAGCATGGCGCACCCCGAAAGGATGAGAGCGAGACTGCTGCCGCGAAGTCCTTTGCGGACAACCGCATCACCGCCAACCTCCAGAATCGCGGCTCCAATAAAAATTAGCCAGGCAAGATACGTCATAACTCATCCTTCAATGAACTATTCTCGCTAAGCACCGGGCCGGCGCGCTCAGGCACCTGACGCGGCCTTCTTTCGTTTCTTTCCCGCCTTTCTTGCGATGTTCGACTGATCCCGCTCCGCCTTGCGGCTACCCACCGCAGGTCGGTCTTTGACTCTTCCCCGGACCATCTCCAGAAGCCGGTCAAGCATCGTCGGTCTTTCTTTGCTTCCCATGCGGCACCCCGGTTAAGATAAGCTGCAGGCCGAGGCGCCTCGGCCTGCAGATGTCATAAACTCAAATTAGCCACAAAGCGGCCAATGCTACATGCTGATTCTGCCCCGCTCTCCGCATCAGGAGACAACTTCGCCGTCAGGGTAGGCAGGCAGACCGAACTCTGGAACGTCGAGACCTTCAAGCTCCGCTTCTTTAGAAACGCGCAGAGGGGAGATAGCGTTCACAATCTTAAATACCACGAAGGTAATCAAGAATGCGTACAGTACGATCAGCGTGGCGCCCCCTAACTGGGTGAAGAACTGGGATACGTCTCCGTGAATCAGGCCGGTCACACCCTGTCCGGCCTTGCCGAGGTAGGTTGTTGCGCCGACACCGTTCCAGCCTGCGCCGTACGTGCCATCGGCGAAGATGCCGACACTCACCGCCCCCAGCCAGCCGCAATAGCCGTGCACGGAGATGGCACCGCAGGGGTCGTCGACCTTGAGTACCCGCTCGTTAAAAAGGACCCCTACACAAACCAGAATGCCGGCAAGAATGCCGATGATAATGGCGGAGTTTGGGCTAACAAAGGCACATGGCGCGGTGATGGCGACCAGACCAGCGAGCATGCCGTTGCATGCCATGCTGATGTCTGGTTTGCCAAACTTGAGGTACCAGAAGATCATTGCCGTTGCCGATCCGGCAACAGCAGCGAGATTCGTGTTCACGGCAACGACGGAAATGCGCAGGTCCGACGCGCCGAGGGTGGATCCCGGGTTAAAGCCCATCCAGCCGAACAGGAGTAGGAAGGTGCCGGTTACGACAAAGGCAATGTTGTGCGCTGGAAAGGCCCGCGGCTTGCCGTCCGGACCGTACTTGCCGAGGCGAGGGCCGAGAATGATGGCAAGAGCCATGGCGCAGAAGCCGCCCACGGCATGGACAACGGACGAGCCTGCGAAATCCACGTAACCGTGACCTAAACCCATGCTGACGCCCAACTGCGAAAGCCATCCACCCCCCCAAACCCAACAACCGGAGATGGGGTATAGGAAGGCGCCGACGAAGAGTTCGCAAAGGACAAATGCCCGGAAAGTGATCCGCTCACAGATCGCCCCCACGATGATGTATCCGGCCGTTTCCATGAATACGACCTGGAAGAGTGTCATGCAAAGACTTCCGGCGTCATAGCCAGGGCCGCTTAGAAAGAAGCCCTTGCCTCCTAAAAAGCCCCACATGCCGCTTCCGAGCAGGAATGTGTCCAGCGTCGGGGTCCCACCAAGGTTTGTTGGCGCCGCATTGATTGCGACGGCGCCGAACTGGAAGGCGTAGCCGCACACATAGTAAGCCAGGAAGGCGAAGACATAGGCAGCGAAGTTAAGCATCATGAGATGGGCGGCGTTTTTCCTGCGCACGAGCCCACAGGTGAGAAGCGCAAAACCCGCTTGCATGAAGAGCACAAGATACCCTGTGAGGAGGGTCCAACTGAAGTTGCCCGCAATCCGAACGTGCCCAACGGTATCGGCGAGCTTTACCGCAAGCGGTTCTTTGGCTGCCTGATCCTTGTATTCATCGTACTGTTTCTTCTTTTCCGCGTAGTCAGGGGCCTTCTTGTCCGTTGGCTCGGCAACAACGAAAGCATTACCCGCCCCATCAATGGCATTTGCCTTGTCTCCTGTTGCAATTCCGGCAGGGTCTGGTTGAGGCCCCGGAGCCTGAGCCGCCGTCGCCTGGGGAGCTCCGCCCTGAGATGGAGTTTCCTCAGCAACAACCGGACGCATCAGCAGTGTTAAAGCAATGACTGTTGAAATCAACAGAATTATACGTATCTTTCTCCCTATATTCATTTTTTATCCCTCCTTTTGCTATAGTTAGGTACCTTCCAAGAAGGCAAAAATTTCACATTTGGCTCCAGGTAACAATTCTTAGACATCTTTCAAACCCTGTACCCACTCTCAGAGGGCTTGCGGACCGGTCTCTCCCGTTCGTATGCGCACGACTCGTTCCACCGTGGTAACGAAGATCTTTCCGTCACCGATCTTCCCTGTAAGGGCTGACTTTCGGATGGCCTCGATCGCGGCGTCCAGCAGTTCATCCTTGATCACTATAGTGACCATCACCTTGTGCAGGAAATTAACCTTGATCTCAGTACCCCTGTATGTCTCGGTCTGGCCTTTCTGGCGTCCGAACCCCCTTACGTCAAAGACCGTCATTCCCTGAACACCGATATCCACCAACGCCTTCTGCACCTCTTCCTGCTTCTCCGGCTTTATGATTGCCTCAATCTTTACCATGCTCTTCCTCCTTCTCTATTTTTGTTAGGATCAGATTCGTCTGAAGACCCTGCTTTTCTTGTCCGCGGACCAGACCACCCAGCCCGGACAAAGCTATCCCTCCCCTCGCTTCATTACGAGACATAACACACTGCCCTTTGTTCCCTTTTTGAAATAAAAAAACGTGTGAGAAATAACCAACCTTGGTAACCCAGCATGCCGATAGAGCAGATTACGATGTTCATTGTCATAGGGAGGCTCACGCTCCTGGCTCGCGAACCCGTATCTAAAAAGGCAAATCCGAGTCGCGTGTACAGGATCAAGAAGCCGCATACACCGCCTATGAGTCGCCGGAGGAAGTTTGTCGCTACTCGGTCGTGTCCGATCACGGCGGCGAGCTTTGCTGCCAACGGCTCGCTGAAGACAGGGCTCTTCATCTCCCCCTGGACGTCAGGACTTGTCCCGACCACGCCACGGTCACCTCCGGTCCTGACCGAGGTTACATCCGGTCCAGCGGCCAAAACCGAAAGGGCCAGACCGAGAAGCATGAAACCGATGAGCAGTAAAACCAAGCGTGTCTTCATCTGAGAACCTCCCTTTTGTCTTTCCTTCTCTCGCCTTCGGCATGCGCCTCTGACGAGACTCATTCTTCTTTTGCTTCGGGGAGACCTCAGTGTCTTTTCTACCTGGCCACCTGACCATCCAGGTGACCTACTGCGTCGCTGCAGTTGGGGGAGGAGCCGGGACGCCTCTGTCCCGGCTCCGGGAATGGGAGGAAGAGGAGCCTTTATTTCTTTGAGAACAATTTACTGAGAACATCCACGTTGATATCCAGCTGTACCGTCCATTTCCACTTGCCGTTGATATCCTGTTCATTGAACCAGACCGGACCGGTGAGA
>JADGQN010000079.1 GCA_017881765.1 Syntrophobacterales bacterium
TGGTCCTCGTGGCGGCGGGACGGGTTTCGATGGATAACGCGAAGACGAAGGGTCGCCGATCGGAGGCGTACCTTGGGGTACGTTGAGGATCGTGCGACCCTGAAGTTGATAGCGGAGCATCCTGTAAGGACAAAGTTAGGCGCGAAAGGCCGTCCCGCCGCCCACGATGCGGATGATGACGGCGCGGCAGAAAGCTCCAGAGACGAGGCGCGCGAGCCGTGGGGATCACAGGCGTACTATAAGTACGTCGAAGAGCCACGCGGCGAAGCGCAACGAAGTATATGGACTTTATCCCGCGCCGTCTTCCTTATGTGCCCATTTCCCAGGAGGCTAAATACTTCTTCTGTTCCCCCGTCAGATTATCTACCTTTATTCCCACCGTCTGCAGCTTCAACAGTGCCACCTGTTTGTCTATCTCCTGCGGCACGCTGTAGACGCGGTTCTCAAGGCTCTTGCCTTTTTTCCAGACATACTCCGCGCAGAGCGCCTGGTTGGCAAAGCTCATATCCATAACTTCCGAAGGATGCCCCTCGGCGCACGCCAGGTTGACAAGCCTTCCCTCTCCGAGCAAATAGATGTTCTTATTGGGCAGGCGGTATTCATCGATGAGGCCGCGTATTCTCTTCTTCCCCGTCTTCATCGCTTCCAGTGCGTCGATATCAATCTCAACGTTGAAGTGGCCAGAATTTGCAACGACGGCGCCATCCTTCATCTTTTCGAAATGCTCCTTCCTGAGCACATGGATATCCCCGGTTACCGTTACAAAGATGTCGCCGATCTTCGCGGCGCTCGCCATATCCATCACCTGGTACCCGTCCATGTGGGCTTCCAGGGCTTTCAGCGGGTCTACTTCCGTAACGATGACGTGTGCGCCCAGGCCGGCCGCTCTTTTTGTGACCCCTTTGCCGCACCAGCCGTAGCCGGAAACCACGAAATTCGAGCCGGCGATGAGCATGTTCGTCGCGCGGATAATACCGTCGATCGTGCTCTGGCCTGTGCCGTAGCGGTTGTCGAACATATGCTTTGTAAGGGCATCATTGACCGCAATAGCAGGGAAACGGAGCACGCCCTCGGCCTCCATACTCTTGAGCCGGATTACGCCGGTGGTCGTCTCTTCGGTGGTCCCGACGACGTTATCGATCAGTTCCTGTCTCTTCTTCTGCCCAAGGGTCTTCACCCAGTTCTTGACGCTCTTGTGCAAACTTTCGTAGCGCTCAAAGGCGATCATGTGCAAAGCCCCAACGAGGTCCGCGCCGTCATCCATCGTGACATGCGGCATCAATGCCAGCGCCTGCTGAATATGCGTGTAGTACTGGTCGGCATTCTCGCCCTTGATGGAGAATGTCTGCACCTTCACGTGCTTCACGATACCGGCAGCCACGTCATCCTGGGTACTGAGAGGGTTTGATGCGCAGACGGCAACGGTTGCGCCACCCTCCTTCAATGTCCTCATAAGGTTGGCTGTCTCCGAAGTGACGTGGAGGCAACAGGCTATGCGCATGCCCTTGAGAGGCTTTTCTTTGGTGAACCGCTCCCGTATCTTTCGCAGTACCGGCATTCTCCGGTCCGCCCAATCTATCCTCTCCAGACCCGCATCAGCGAGTTTCAAGTCCTTGACGTCGTAATCCATTATTTCCCCCTACACGTTTGCCGCTTTTTTGATTGCATCCACCATGTCGAGCCGTTCCCAGGTGAATTCAGGCTCCGTTCTGCCAAAATGGCCGTAGGCGGCCGTCTTCCTGTAGATAGGCCGCAGGAGGTCAAGCTTCTCAATGATCTTTCTCGGTCGCATATCGAAGATCTCATTAACGATCTCCGCGATCCTGTCCGGGCTTATTTTGTGGGTTCCCTGGGTATCGACCATGACAGACACGGGCTTCGCCACACCGATAGAGTAAGCGATCTGGACCTCCATGCGATCGGCAAGACCTGCCGCCACTAAATTTTTTGCGATGTATCGGGCCATATAGGAAGCACTCCTGTCCATCTTGGAAGGGTCCTTCCCTGAAAATGCGCCGCCCCCGTGGCTTCCCTGCCCGCCATAGGTGTCGACAATGATCTTCCTTCCGGTCATGCCGCAGTCGCCTTTAGGCCCACCCACGACAAAACGGCCCGTAGAGTTCACGTAAATGGTCGTTTTGTCATCGAGCAGTTCGCGAGGGATTACCTTCTTTATCACTTCTTCTATGACGCCTTCCCGTATGGTCTGGTACGTAACATCCGGGTTGTGCTGCGCCGCTATCACGACCGAGTCGATCCGCCTCGGTTTCCTATCCACGTATTCCACGGTGACCTGGCTCTTTCCGTCAGGTCTTAAGAAATCAAGGACCCTGCTCTTCCTCGCTTCGGCGAGCCGGCGGACAAGCTTGTGCGCATAGAGAATCGACATGGGCATCAATTCTTCGGTTTCATTGCAGGCAAAACCGAACATCAGACCCTGGTCTCCGGCCCCCTGCTCGTGATCCGTTGATTCGTTCACGCCCATCGCGATGTCGGGCGACTGCTCGTCAATTGAGGTGATGACGGCGCAGGTCTCCCAGTCAAAACCCATGGAGGAATTGTTGTAGCCGATCTCTTTGATGGTCTGCCTCACGACATCAGGCACGTGCACATAGCAGTTGGTCGTTATCTCGCCTCCCACAAGGCAGAGCCCTGTTGTTACGAGGGTCTCGCACGCTACCCTCCCCTTCTTATCCTGTGCCAGGATCGCGTCAAGCACAGCGTCAGAAATCTGGTCGGCAACCTTGTCCGGATGCCCCTCCGTCACTGATTCTGACGTAAAAAGAAACCGACTCATTCCCATCTCTTTTCCTCCTTTTTATTCTCCGGCAATATGCTCAAAATCATCAGGAAACAGCCGTACCATTTCCTTCCTCACCAAGAGTTCACTCTCTTTCGGGGAATCTTTGGCGAGAATTTCCGTCACCAAGCTTTTGCAATAACTATGCCTCAAGCCTCGGATGATCTTTTTCACCCTGGGGATGGAATAGGCATTCATGCTCAACTCATCAAGTTCCAACCCGAGCAATATGGGAACATAGAGCGGTTCTCCGGCCATCTCCCCGCAGATAGCAACCTCGATATTATGCGCATGGGCATCCTCGACCGTCTTCTTGATCATTCTCAGCACGGCCGGGTGCAAGGGCTCATAAAGATAGGAGACATACTCATTCACTCTGTCTATAGCCAGCGCGTACTGGATGAGGTCATTCGTGCCGATACTGAAAAAGTCGACCTCCCCTGCCAGAAGGTCCGTAATCATGCAGGTGGACGGGACTTCAACCATAATCCCGATACGGATATGCTCGTCAAACGGCACCCGTTCCTGCTCCAGTTCGGCCATGCATTCCCTGAGCACGGCTTTCGCCTTCTTCACCTCTTCCATGCCCGATATCATGGGAAAGAGGATTTTCAGCGGCCCATGGGCGCTCGCTCGCAAGATGCCTCGGAGCTGGGCCTTGAAGAGTTCGATCTCCTTGATACAGAGTCGGATTGCCCGTAATCCCATGGCCGGATTTATCTCTTTGGCCACCTCGATACTGGAAGCAAATTTGTCGCCGCCTATGTCGAGCGTACGTATGGTTGTGTACTTGACCGCGCGGTTTTCCGCAAGCTTCCGGTAGATGTGATAATGATCCATCTCCGTTGGCAGCGTCTTACTGGAAAGATAGATATATTCCGTCCTGTAGAGACCCACACCCTCGGCCCCGTAACGTTCAACAATATCCATCTCGGCAAGGAGCTCTATGTTGGCGGCCACACGCACCTTGAATCCGTCCTGGGTCTCCGCTTTCAGCTTCCCGAGCCTCAGAAACTCTTTTCTCTGGGCATTGAGGCGGGTTTGCCTGACAAGGTATTCCTTCTGCACATCTCTGGTGGGATTTACGATCACCTTGCCTTCATCACCGTCGATGATGACCGTGTCATTGTCCTTTACAATGGCCGTGATATTGCCAAGGCCGACCACGGCGGGGATCTCCAGCGCTCTCGCTACGATTGACGTGTGCGACGTCCGGCCGCCCACATCGGTCACAAACCCCGAAGTCCTGTCCAGGTTGATCTGAATCGTATCAGCCGGTGACAGATCATGCGCCACGATGATGCCCTTGCCCCGCACGCTCTTGTCATAAATGCCCGGCGCCTCTTTATTGACCATGATCCGGAGGAGCCTCTGGTACACGTAATCGAGATCGCGTCCCCTTTCTCTCAAGTACGGGTCTTCCACCTTTTCAAAGCTGCTTGAAAATTTTGACACGACAATATCGAGGGCCCATTCCGCGTTAGCCTTCTTTGCTTTGATGGTGTCAACGACTTCCTTCAGGAAGTACTGGTCTTGCAGCATCAGCATGTGCGCATCTATGATGAAAGCGTGCCTGCGTACGTCATCATCGAGAATGGCATCCTTTATACTGCTCATCTCCTTAACGGCACTCTTTATCGCGTTCTGGAACTTGGCAACCTCTCTCTCGATCTGATCTTCTCGGACGGAATATTTCTCCACATGGATCCTTCCGCGCTCCAGAAGATAGACCTTCCCTATGGCGATCCCTGACGAGACACCCTTGCCCTGCAGCACCTTATTGACAAAAGTCTCTTCTTTCATCTCTCCCCGAACCCGTCCTCAACCAGATTCTTCAATTCCTCAAAGGCCTGAGCTTCATCGACACCGTCAACCTTCACCATGATGCTTGATCCAAGGGGACAGGCCAGCATCAGAAGACCCATGATGCTCTTACCATTCACCCGGGTTCCGTCCTTTTCCACCCATACCTCGGCATCGTACTCGCTCGCCTTTTTCACAAACAGCGCGGCTGCCCGGGCATGGAGACCCAACCGGTTTCTGATCGTAAGGATGCCTTCTTTCACGAGGGTTCCGATTTCTTGCTTCGGAGCACGTCCGCCGCAAGATATATATTTTTCTTACCATAGTTGGAGATGAATCCGGCCAACTCGCCCAATGTTTTGTCCAGCCTGTAGGTAACGAGCTTGATCAGCATGGGAAGATTCACCCCGGTCACCACCTCGACTTTTCCTTCTTCCAAAAAAGAGAGGCTGATATTCGATGGTGTTCCGCCGAACATGTCCGTCAGTATGATCGCCCCCTCGCCCGAGTTTACGTTTTTGAGGGCTCCTATCACCGTGCTTTTGATCTTTTCCACGTCTTCATCCGGAAAGATATCCACGTAGGCGAACTGCTCCTGCTTACCCACAATCAGCTCTGTGGCGGCAACCATCTCACGGGCAAGATTGAAATGTGCCACGACAACGATCCCGATCATCGCTCCTCCCTCTCAACATCCCTGTGAACTGAAGACATCTTGTAACCCATTGCACGCAAGTGATGCTCCAATTCGGTCACCACCGATACAGACCTGTGCCTGCCGCCCGTGCATCCTATACCGATTGTGAGGTAACTTTTACCCTCTTTCTCAAAGAGCGGCAGCAGGTACATAAGAAAATCGAGCAGCATGGGAAAGAATTTACCATAAACTTCGTTCGACTTTATATACCCGATCACATCAGGCTCAAGCCCGGACTTTTCCCGTAATCCTTTGACAAAGAATGGGTTCGGCAGGAAACGTACGTCAAGGACAATATCAGCCTCCAGGGGAATACCATAGGCGTAACCGAAGGAGACGAGATTGACGTTCATCCTTTTTTCATCCTGCCCGTAAGCCCTGAGCACCAGATTGCGCAGTCCGTGCGTGGTGTACTGGGACGTATCGATCACGTTGTCCGCCATTTCCTTGATCCAGCTCACCTGTTCCCGCTCGGTTTGCAGGGCATCCTTGATGTTCAACTCGGCGTAGAGAGGATGTGCCCTTCTGGTTTCCGTGAATCTCCTAAGGAGCGTCTCATCAGCGCTTTCGAGAAACACGAGCTCCGCCTGATACTTCTCTTTGACATTCCTGAGGATCTCCCTCCCTTCATCAAAGAACTCCCGCTCCCGGATATCGATGACGAAGCCGCAGCGGGCTATCCGCTCGCCCGCCAGCTCGTATACTTCAAGGAATTTCTGCAGCAGGAAGAGCGGGAAGTTGTCGACGCAGAAAAATCCGGCGTCCTCGAGCGCCTTGAGGAAGGTCGTTTTGCCGGACCCTGAAATCCCGCTGGCTATCACTACTTTCATACTTTGCCCTTCTTCTGCATTGAGAGGAGCATTTTTTCATCAAGGCTCCTGGCGGTGTGAATCCCCCCCTGCTTGAGCACATGATTCCTGCAGGCAAGTTCAACAACCGCGGAAGCATTCCTGCCCGGACTCACGGGGATTCTCACGAGAGGAAGGTCTACGGCAAGCAACCTGTATTTCTCATCCTTGAGACCGAGCCTTTCATATTCCATCGCGTTATCCCAGTCCACAAGCTCAACGACCAGCTCGATCTTCGCCTTTTCGCGCACTGCTGAGACGCCGAAGAGATGTCTGATGTCGACAACACCGATGCCGCGAATTTCCAGCAGATCCTTTATCATCTCCGGTGCATCTCCGATCAGATCAAGAGCTGCCATTCTTTTTACCTGTATGGCATCATCCGACACCAGGCGATGTCCGCGCATAATCAACTCGAGCGCATTCTCGCTCTTGCCGATGCCGCTTCTCCCGATCATCAGTACCCCGACCCCCATGATCTCCATAAGCACGCCGTGCACAACCGCGGAGGGGGCAAGCCCCTCTTCCAGGTACCTCATGATCCGGTCTATGAAGGTCGAGCTTACGAGTTTCGTTCGCAGAAGGGGAATCGACCGCGCATCCGCTTCCTGCAGGAATTCCTCGGGGACTTTCAGGTTTCTGGTCACTATAAAGCAGACAACCTCCTGTCCGCAAAGTTCCTTGATAATGCGTTCTCTTTCTTCCGGCTTCAACTGCCTGAGATATGAGATTTCGGTGTTGCCGAGGATCTGCACCCGGTGCGGGTGCAGATAGACCATGAAGCCGGCTACGATAAGGCCGAGCTTCTGTATTCTGGGATTATATATATTTTTCGACAGGCCTTTCGAGCCGGCAATAACTTCCAGCTCGAAGCCATACTTCTTGTTCTCCAGAAGCTCCTGGACCGTTATTCCCTTCATCCACTAAATTTCTTGTCCTCCTCCACAATGTCCTTGTAAACATGAGGGGCGTCCACCTGCTCCATCAGTTTTTTTCTGAACGATGCATCTCTCACGATCCTGGAGATCCTTGACAACATTTTAAGGTGCAGACCGGTACTCTCTACGGGCGCGAGGAGCAAAAAGAAGATATGCACCGGCTGGCCATCTACTGCCCCGAAGGCTACGCCTTTCGCTGACCTCCCGAAGGCGCAAAGCACATGTTGCAGGTTCTTCATTTTGCCGTGGGGAATGGCCACTCCGTCACCTATACCGGTACTTCCCAGTTTTTCCCGCTCAAGGATCACCTTCACGGCCTCTTCCACGTTCTCAATGAGTCCCATCTCCTTCAGGGCCGAAACGAGCTCCGTAAGCACCTCTTCTTTTGTTTCCCCCATGAGATCGGTAATCACACACGTTTCTCTGAGGGCATCGCTTATGTTCATGAAACTCTTCTTGCCGTCTCTACGAGGCCGTAGTTACCATCTTTCCGCTTATACATAACGCAGACATTTCCCCGTTCAATATCGCGAAAAATGATGAAATTGTTGCCCGACGCGGCAAGCTGCATGGCCGCCTCTTCAGGGTCCATCGGCTTGGCATCCACGGGCTTGGTCACGAATATTTTTGCCCCTTCCTCTTCGAGCGCACTGGCTGGAAATTTCGGCTTCGTCTCCCTGTACCGCTTCACTTTTTCTCTGAACCGCTTCAGCCTTACCTCGAGCTTATCTATGATCCGATCCACCGCCGCATGCATATCATCCATGACTTCGTGCGCATTGATCACAACGCCGTTCAGGGTAAACATCACGTCAACCCGTTGCCTGTAGGTCCGTTCCACGGAGAGCACCACGTGCAGATCAAGAGGAGTTTCCACATACTTCTGAAGCCTCACGAGCTTCTCTTCGACGTATCGCTTTAATGCTTCATCGGGCGTAACATGGCGAAAACTTATACTGATATCCATGGTTCCTCCGGATCAATGGAATTCATTGACGCACTGACAGTCACCAAAATAAGGTACAAGGCTATCAGACGGGGTAATCCCTGTCAATCCAATTGTACCAGTTCGCCTTCATTCATATAGCTTCGTTGCCTGCGTCGGCACGACTCCGACGTACTTAAATGTACGCCTCCGTCGCTATCCTCCTGGTCGCCTTGCTCTATTTTTGAATGCAAACTGGTCCTAATCCAGTCTTCTTCTCTCTCGCGACGACTGGATATGCAGCACTTCCCTGTATTTAGCTACCGTCCTACGGGCAATTTTTATATTGTGTTGGTTTTCCAGAAGAGCGACGATCTCTTCATCCTTGAGCGGGTTCTTCCGGTCTTCTTTCGAGATGATCTCGGCGATCAGATCCATGACCGCATTCGTGGAAACCGCTTCCCCGTAATCGCTGCCCACTCCGGTGGTGAAGAAGAATTTCATTTGGTACACGCCGGACGGGGTTCCCATGTACTTGTTGGTTGTGATCCTGCTGACGGTCGACTCGTGTACGCCGATATAATGCGCAACGTCCTTGAGGATCAGGGGCTTCAGGTGGCGTATGCCTTTTTCAAAGAATTCCGACTGAAAATCGACTATGCTCTTGGCAACGAGGTAGAGTGTCTTCTGCCTTTGCTCCAGACTCTTCATGAACCACTCGGCCTGTTTGATCTTCTTCTTGATATAATCCCGGGCATCGCCATTACATTTCTCATCGCCATGGAGATTCATATAATAGCTGCTCATTCTCAGCTCGGGGATCCCATCATCGTTGAGGAGCACATCAAGACCATCTTCCGTCTTGACCACGTACACATCCGGGATGACATAGATCGTCTGGTCGCTCTCGTAATTCCGTCCGGGTTTTGGGTCAAAGCTCTTGATCTTCTCGAAGACCTCCTTGATCTTCTCCATCGGGTGTCCCGACCTCTTGGCAATCTCCCGCAAATCCATCTTTCGGAACAGCTCGAAATATGAGTTGACGACCTCTTCTAAAACGGGGTCTTTCTCGCCCTTCTCCTCATACTGAATGAGGACGCATTCTCTTAAATCCCGCGCGCCCACTCCGGCCGGATCCAGCTTTTGCACTTTGCGTAGAACTTTTTCCAATGATTCTACGGATATTCCCGAGACCTCCGCTATCTCCTCAAGCGATGAGCCGAGGTAGCCGTTGTCGTTGATATTCTCTATGATCCACTCCGCCCAGAGGCGTTCGTCCCGGCCAAAATCTGAAGAAACGCCCGCCTGCCAACGCAGGTAGTCGCGCAGATCACTGGCCTTCTTGCCGATATTCTCGTAGTCGGGATAATCCTTTTCTTCCCTTCCGAGATACTCCTCTGACGGGGAGAATCTTTCAAGCCATTCCGCGATCTCTTCTTTCTTTTGGGTTTCTTTCTCTTCGGCCGCCGTTGCTGACGGCTCCTCCTCGACCTCAAGCACAGGATTTTCCTTGATCTCCTGCTCGATAGCCTCGACCAACTCCATCTGGGAAAGTTGAAGCAGCTTAATCGCCTGCTGGAGTTGCGGTGTGAGTACTAACTGCTGGGCTAACTTCTGCGTCTGTTTAAGTTCCAACATCTAAGTAAAATTCCTCTCCAAGATAGACCTCACGCACCACCTTGTTATTTACTATTTTGGACGGATCGCCCTCAAGAATTATTTTCCCTTCGCTCATGATGTAAGCCCGGTCACAGATGGGCAGCGAATCTCTTACGTTATGATCCGAGAGCAGGACCCCTATACCTCTCCTCTTCAGTCCGGTGACAACCTTCTTCAAATCCGCGACGGAGATGGGGTCAATACCGGAGAATGGCTCATCCAGGAGGATGAAACGAGGGGTCATCATCAGTGCCCGGGCAACTTCAAGACGCCGCCGCTCACCTCCCGATAGAAGGTCCGCATTGTTGGCGGCAAGGTGTTCCAACTTGAATGATTCAAGTAGTTCCTGCACCTTATGGTCGATGACCTCACGGTCCGTCTCATGAAACTCCATGATCGACTTGATATTATCCGCGACACTCAACTTCTTGAAAACGGAGGGTTCCTGCGGTAAATAGGTGATGCCTTTTCTCGCCCTCATAAACATGGGAAGAGACGTGATGTCCTCCCCGTCCAGGGTGATCTTGCCGGCATCAGGTCTCAAGAAGCCGACCACCGCGTAAAACGTCGTGGTCTTGCCTGCACCGTTAGGTCCGAAAAGGCCCACGACTTCCCCCGTGTTGATCTCAAAGCTCACGTCGTTCACGACCCTTCTGGCGCCAAATGACTTCGACAATTCCTGGGCCTTCAAGATTGATTCTACCTTCACCGCTCTATTCTCATCCTTGGCCCCTCGACCGAGAATTTTCCCGTTGAGAGGCTGTATACGATCACCTGCCCTTGCATGTCCACCTTATCCTTCGTTACCCTCGGTGAATCTTCGAGAGTCACCTTATCGTCTCTTAAATAATATACTGCTCTTCCGCTTTTGGCAAGCGTGCCTTTTGAGTTGAGTACCACTTTGCCGCGTGCGTCCAGTTTGTCTACCGCGTCCCCCGTGCTCGTTATGTCTATCGTGTCGCAGAACAGGGTCATGTCCTCACCCTTCACCGCAACGCTGCCGGCGAAGGTGTAGACGTTCTGTTGGACATCATAGGAGAAGCGGTCCGACGAGAAGTTGAATCGACGGGTCTCCGTCTCCACCGTTCCGTGCACATCCTTTTCAATCTGCACCACTTGCTTATCGGTATCGGCCACCATCCCGATGCCTTGGAGCGCAAACCTCTTCCCTTTCAAGTCTACCGTGGCCTGGCTCGATACCGTGGAGTTCTTAAAGTCAAAATCCATGCTCTTGCTCTTGACCGTGTACTCGTCCTTGTAAAAGATCTCTACGTCATCCATTCTTCCCTTCTCCGTCTCCGTGTTGAGCTCGCCCTTTTTCCCTTTGAATAAGACAACCGTATCGGGTCTCGGCCTGTAGGAGCCTTCAATCTCTTCCAGCTCTACAACAGGTTTATCGATAAATTTCCTTGCGAGTTTCGCCCGCAACTCCCAGTCAATCGCCCCTTTCTTCTCACCGGAATATTTCACGTCGCGGAAGACGATCACCTTCTTTTCCTCTTCGACGACGTGAGGCGTAGGCCGGTCAGGCCTCTTAACGAAGAAGTATGCGGAAAAGAGCAGGATGCCGATTGCAAATCCGGATGCGATATAGCCCGTTAGGCTTCTTCGATTCATCGACCCTCATACGATCTTTGCCTTAAGAAGGTCATGAATATGGATGAGTCCCACAGGTCGTTTATCTGTAGATCCCTCAAACACAAAGAGGGACGTTATTGAAAACTCTTCCATTTCCTTCAAGGCATAGGCTGCCAGGGCATCCCTTTGAATACCCTTGGGGTTGTGCGTCATGACATCCCGGGCCTGCTTCTCCAGCAGGTTGTCATAGCGTTCCAACGCCCTTCTCAGGTCACCGTCGGTTACGATACCGAGTAGCTCTCCTTCTCTATTGAACACGCCGCTCACACCGAGCCTTTTGGATGTTACCTCCAGGATTACGTACTTCATCATCGTATCCTCGTACACCCTCGGCAGCGCGTCACCCGTATGCATCAGGTCCTCTACTCTGAGCAAAAGCTTGCGCCCCAGGCTTCCTCCCGGGTGCAGCAAGGCAAAATCTTCCGTCTTGAAATTCCTCTCCCTCATGAGCGCAACGGCAATTGCGTCTCCCACGGCCAGCGTCGTAGTCGTGCTGGAGGTAGGAACCATATTGTAAGGGCACGCCTCTTTCACCTTCACGTTGAGCACACAGTCTCCGTGGCTCGCAACCGTTGAGTCGGGCTCGCCCGTCATGACAAGCGTGGGGATGCCCATCCTCTTTATCCAGGGGAGCATCTTTATCACCTCTTCGGTCTCCCCGCTGTAGGATATGGCGAAGAAGACGTCCCCTTTCTGGATCATGCCGAGATCGCCGTGAAGGGAATCCGCGGCATGAAGAAAAACAGCGGGGATGCCGATGCTGGTCAACGTCGATGCTATCTTCTTCGCAATCAGCCCGGACTTGCCGATGCCCGTGAATATCACCCTTCCGGAGCATGCATTGATCGTCTTAACGACCTCGTCGAACTCGGGCCCCAGGCGCTCCATCACCTCAATGATTGCTTCCGCCTCTTTCCTCAGAACTTCTTTTCCCGCCTTCAGCAATTCACTCATAGAGCATCCTCTATCCTCTGCAGGCCGGCGAGCATGGCAGCCAGACCATCGAGCTCGACGGAATTGGCTCCGTCGCATAGCGCCCGGGCAGGCTCCTCGTGTACTTCCATGAAGATCGCATCAACGCCCACGGCGACCGCAGCCCTGGCCAGCGGAAAGACAAACTCCCGTTCCCCGCCGGACGCGCCGCTCGCTGCCCCGGGCATCTGGACGCTGTGGGTCGCATCAAAAACCACGGGATAGCCCAGGCCTCTCATGATCGGGAGAGCCCTGAAATCATTCACCAGCGTATTGTAGCCGAAGAAGGTGCCCCGCTCCGTAACGAGGATGCGGTTATTCCCGGTGGATTCGACCTTGTCGATGGCATACCGTATCTCAGCAGGGGAAAGGAACTGCCCTTTCTTGATGTTCACTGGCTGGCCCGTCTTGCCGCAGGCGACGAGCAGGTCGGTCTGCCTCGACAGCAGGGCCGGCACCTGGAGAATATCGACAACTTGAGCAGCAGCCCGCGCCTCCTGGGGCGAATGGACGTCGGTGAGAATGGGCACGCCTGTCCGATCCTTAACTTCTTTCAGGATCCGCAAGCCCTCCTCCAGACCCGGGCCGCGAAAGCCCGATACCGAGGTCCTGTTTGCCTTGTCGTATGAAGACTTAAAAACGAACGGTATATGAAGGGCAGACGTGATCTCTTTAAGCCTTTCCGCTGCGCGGAGGGTGATCTCCCTCCCCTCTATAACACATGGACCTCCGATAAAGACAAAAGGCTTTCTGCCAAAAATGATCGTCCCTACTTTTACTTCTTTTTGCACTTTGTTCGATCCTGCCGCTTTTTCAAAGAGGCCCTGATGAATTCCCTGAAGAGCGGGTGCGGTTTGAACGGCTTCGACTTGAACTCCGGATGAAACTGACAGCCGAGGAACCACGGGTGCCCCTTGAACTCGATGATCTCCACAAGCCTCTCATCGGGCGATATGCCGGTTACTTCAAGCCCCCACTGCTCCAGTCTATCCCTGAAAACCAGATTGAACTCATACCTGTGCCGGTGGCGCTCATGAATCAGATCCTGGTTATATGCTTTGTAGGCGTGGCTTCCGGGCTTAAGGTTGCACGGGTAAGCGCCGAGTCTCATCGTGCCCCCCTTTTCAGATGTTGCGTCCCTTTTCTGTACGCGCTCATCCCGGTCGACCCACTCCTCCATCAGATAGATGACGGCATGCGCCGTATTCTCATCGAACTCCGTGCTGTTCGCGGCCTTCAGCTTTGCAAGATTTCTCGCAATTTCAATCACGGCAAGCTGCATCCCTAAACAGATCCCGAAGAAGGGGATCTTCTTCTCCCTTGCATAGTTGATAGCGTTTATCTTTCCCTCAATGCCTCTCGTCCCGAAGCCCCCGGGCACAAGCACCCCGTCCACGTCGGAGAGATGTCTCAACACATCCTTTTCCAGGTCTTCGGAGTCTACGTAGCGGAGGTTCACCTTGCAGCCGTTGGCAATGCCGCCGTGCGTGAGCGCCTCATTCAGGCTCTTATAGGAGTCGGTCAGTTTCACGTACTTTCCCACGACAGCGATTTCCACTTCTTTTTTCGGCTCCCGGACGGCATCGGC